>JAWACX010000048.1:0-10845 GCA_038896575.1 Thermoplasmata archaeon | reverse complement strand
GGAAATCCAGGTGATTGTGAACATCAACTACCCACCAGTCTATGTAGATGCCTCTATTCCATTGCAGGTGTTCACAGACACAATCTGCAAGTTCTCTGTAAACTTTACTGACCCGAAAAATGAAACACTGAATTACACCTGGTATCTAAATGGGGATGTGATAGAGCAGGGCAATACAATTGAACATGTGTTCAGAAACCCAGGCACTTACACCTTAAAGGTTGTTGTTACAGATGGTGTGCATACAGTGGAATGTTCATGGAACATCACGGTAAACCAGAAGGTTGAGGCAAAGGGGATTGGAGATTTCCTGCCCTGGCTCATACCAACAGCGCTCATAATTCTCCTTGTGGTGGTTGTGGTAACGCTAATGAGGCGGAAGGAAAAAGAGGCCGTGAGGAAACCGCCCGCGGAGGAAGGTGGGGTTGTTGCCGAATCCCCGGGTATACCCGAGGAGGTGCATGTTGAGGAAGAGGAGGCAGAGTATGGAATAACTCCTGAGATTGAAAAGAAGATAAAGGCGTATGTGAAACAAAACCCTGGAATATATCTCACAAAACTCGCCTCCGACATTGCAGCAGAGCATGGCATGCGAGAAGTGGATGTAATTACGGCAGTCCAGATGATGGAGGTGGATGGGGATTTAACACTTCAGGTGGATGAAGAGGGCAAAACCAGGGTGTATCCACCATAGAGTCTTCCGTGGCTGGCCTGATTATTCATCCCAGATTTCTCCTCTTTGGAATTGGAGCAAACATTATTATCCCCTCACATATTTCCTTTCTCCATGGAAATCTGTGTGGAGTTAGACGGGCTCCTTAGAGACCTACGGTTCTCGGCCTGTCATTTTATTCCAGGTCATGAGAAATGCTCCCGGCTGCATGGACATGATTACTTTGTAAGTGTGAGAGTTTACGGGAAAAAAGGTGAAGATGGGATGCTGCTGGACTTCTCTAAATTGAAGAATCATGCTAGGGAAATAGTGGCGAAACTTGACCATCGTGTGCTTTTACCTGCAAATAGCAAGGAAATAAAAATTGAGCGTAAAGGGGAGGAACTGGAAGTTTGGCAGGAAGGGAAACACTATATTTTTCCTGCTTCAGATTGTGTGTTATGTGAGTTGGAACATGTGACTGCAGAATCTCTTGCTGAGTACATTTGTAACTTGCTCGCTGAGAAACTAAAAAATTATGAGAATGTCATGAGGATACGGTGTGGCATATCTGAAGGAATTGGACAGACAGCATGGTTTGAAAGGGGGCTTCACGGATGCGGATAAATGAGATTTTTTATTCAATTCAGGGTGAGGGGATTAACATAGGTATCCCCATGGTCTTTGTTCGGGTTACTGGGTGCAATCTAAGATGCAGATGGTGTGATACAGCTTACGCCTTCGAGGAAGGTACAGAAATGAGCCTTGACGCTATTTTCAAAAAGGTTGAGGAGTTTAACACAAATAGGGTATGCATCACTGGCGGCGAACCCCTCCTTTACAAGGAGCTCACAAAGCTTATCTCAATGTTTATAGATACTGGATACTTTGTCCAAGTCCAGACGAATGGCTCAAAAACAGTTCAGGAGATGCCCTGCGAGGAGAACCTCTGCATTTCAATGGACATAAAATGTCCAAGTTCCGGGATGCACGACAAAATGGATTTTTCAAACATTGAACTTCTTTCGCCTTTTGATGAACTTAAGTTTGTGATTGCGGACGAAAGAGATTTTAATTACGCAAAGCAGACAATTGAGAAGTATCAGCCAAAGACGAATGTGGTCTTCCAGCCAGTTTATGGAACAGACATAAGGTTCATCGCTGATAGGGTGGTGGAGGAAAAATTGAATGTGCGGGTGCTTCCCCAACTCCACAAGATAATCTGGGGCGAGGTGAGAGGGAGGTAGAGAGAATGAATGTGGTTGTCACTGGTGCCGAGGGCTTCATAGGGAGATACCTTGTGAAGATGCTTGCTGATGAGGGAAACACTGTGATTGCCACATGGTATGATGAAGAAAATGCGAAAAAACTCGGAAAGCAAGAAAATGTAAAGTTACTTAGATGCGATGTAAGGAACAGGAAAACCGTGGAAAAGATAATTGGGAGGTATGCACCTGAGTATGTTTACCACCTGGCAGCCCAGAGCTTTCCAACGAAATCATGGGAGGACCCCTGGTATACGATGGAAACAAATGTTTTGGGAACTGTGAACATTTTTGAAGCAATTAAAGCATTGAAACTTGATGCAAAGGTGTTTGTAGCTTGCTCCAGTGCAGAATACGGCTATGTTGCTCCTGAGGAAATTCCTGTGAAGGAAGACCATCAGCTCCTTCCCCTTCATCCCTACGGCGTGAGCAAGGTTGCACAGGACTTGCTTGCTTACCAGTACTATAAAAATTTCGGGATTAAGTGCGTAAGGGGAAGAATCTTTAACACTACTGGCCCTGGTAAGACAAACGATGCCCCGAATGACTTTGCAACCCAGATTGTGGAAATTGAAAAAGGTTTCAGGGAGAATAAAATCTTTGTTGGGAACCTGAGCACAGAAAGGGATTTTACAGATGTGCGGGATATGGTAAGAGCAATAGTGATGGTCACGATTAAAGGCAGGGATGGAGAATGCTACAATCTTTGTTCCGGGAGACCCATAAAAATCCAGAATGTGCTGGATACTCTCATCGGACTCTCACACTCAAAAATAGAGGTTGTTGTGGATGAAAAGAAACTCAGACCTTCTGATGAAAAGATAATTCTGGGTGATAACTCAAAAGTGGTTGCAGACACCAGCTGGAGACCAGAGATTCCGATGTACAGGACACTTGAAGATATTTTAAATTACTGGCGAGAAAGATAGTGTAAAATCTCACCAAAGAGTTAATATACTCAGAGGCTTTATGCTCCACATGGAGGCATAAAATATGAGGAAAATAAATGGAATGATCGGGGCATTGTTGCTGGGCGTCTTACTGCTGCTCGTTCCATGTGCCAGTGCAGACCCTTGGGAAGTTGGGAAGACCTGGGCATATAAGTGGGAACAGGACTACAGCACCAGCGGTAGCGGTTCCTGGGGAAATGCGTCTTTTTCAGGGACCTATAACGGAAAGGCAGTGTATGCCTACTATGTGAAATACACAGGGACGGAAGGCGAATACTATAAATTTGATTTCCATGGTGTCCATTATAGCTGGGCGAATGTAGATGCAACCTATCAGGTGACAAATCCTTACCCTGTGAGTGGGCATATTAAACTTCAGCAGAAGAGAATCTGGATAGAGTTCTATGGCTCCTTCTACCTGAAGGAGAAGAATATCTCCTCGTACTATGGTGAGGAACATACCGTGTACGCAATCTACAAACTTGTATACACTGTGTTCTCAAAGGAGGATGTGGAATACACTGCGGATTATCATGCGACTTACGAGTATGCAAACCAGAAGTACAATGTAGATGCCACTGCGGAAGGAAAAGGCTCCTTCAACCTTTCACTCACACTTGAATTTGAAAATGGACTTCCATTTTTGCCCGCAGAGACAGGAAACTACTACGACTCCGGCTGGACTAAGTGCACCTACAGCGGACATGTGAAGGCAAATATAAATGGAAAATGGAGTATTTCAACTAACTATCCAGGTGGAGATAATGTCAGCGGGAATGTAAGCATTAATGTGGATAGAGATTACTCGGGCGATACATCAGTCTATTACTACTTTTCTGTAAGTGGAACCTCTGTATCAAGGCCAGGGCTCCTAACAAATATGGGCACTAAAACCCTGGATAGGGTCGGCTGTCATGGCTGGAATGGAGTTCCAACAATTTCTACTAGGGCCTCTGAAAATGAGATAGAGATAGAGGAGTGTGCTAGTGACCTCGTCCAGACTACCTCTGCAACTTATGACGCTGGAACTGGTTATTATTCCTCGGAAACGAATACCCAATACGGAAACTCTAAGACTGCCACACCCGATGATGTCACCAAAATTATTTCTGACCCAAAGAGTACTTACGGTTCGTACACTGGCACCCAGACTCAACAGGGTTCTGACTTTCTCCTGCTTTTGGTGATTGCAATTGTCGTAGTGGCTGTGGTTGTTGCGGTAGTGGCTGTGGTTATAGTAAGGAAGAAAAAGAAGCAACCACCAGCGCCACAGCAGATGCCAGCACAGGAAATGCCACCTCAGTATCCCCAGCAGCCAGTCCAGCAGTATCAGGCACCTCCCCAGCCCCAGTATCCACAGGCACCACAGCAACCATCACAGCCCCAGCAGCCGCAACCACCAACTTACTGAACCTTTTCCTCTTTATTCTATTTTGTTTTCTGGCGTTATGGAAGAAAAAAGAAAACTTATTCAAAATATTTATATATTTTTTCTCCTTACCTCTCGTTGGAGGTATTGTAATGAAGAAAAAAGGAATAATAGCTGGTGTTTTGGTGCTGTGCATTTTGCTAGTGCCAACCGCAAGTGCTGAGCAATGGAATCCTGGAGATAACTGGGGATATCTATGGGAGAAAGATCTTGCCAAAAAAGATTTCTGGTTTAGTGGTATGGGTGGAGATGAAAATATAATTAAAAACTTTAGCTGTTCTGGGGTCCATCAGGGGAAATGGGTTTATGCATACTACATAGAATACAAAGGTGTGGAGAACGGATATGATAGGTTTGATTTCCATGGTGCTCAGTATTCCTGGGCGTATGTAGATATGGATTTCTCCTATGAGATGTTTCTATTGGGGAAGATAAGTGCAA
Source organism: Thermoplasmata archaeon (assembly GCA_038896575.1). Taxonomy (GTDB): domain Archaea; phylum Thermoplasmatota; class Thermoplasmata; order Lutacidiplasmatales; family SKW197; genus SKW197. The sequence continues at coordinate 6,108 of JAWACX010000048.1, read as the reverse complement.
ATGGGCATGTCATGATGAAAATGAAATCAATGTGGATTGAGTTCTATGGCTACTTCTATCTCGGCAAGAAGAACATCTCAACATGGAGTGGTGAGAAAAGCGTTTACGCTTTGTATCACCTGAATTCTACAGTTTTTACAAAGGAAAAGTTGGAGTACGAGGTGAACACAAGGGCAGAGGCTGAAGCGGAATTTATGGGTAACCTCTCAAAACGAAGCTTTGAAACCAGTGCATCAATTGGTGGCACTTTCAATTTCACTCTAACTCTAGAGTCAGCAAATGGTATTCCCTTCCTTCCAGTCGAGCATGGAGAACTCTACTATAGTGACTTTCAAACTCTCAACTATGTGGCTCATGCAAACATGAACCTAAAGGGTAGGTGGAGTTACAAGGAGACGAACGAGACAGGAAGTGATCAGAGAGATGGCAATGTTGACATAAGTGTTGACAATGATTACTCTGGAAGCACAGAAATATCTCCTTATATCAGCGTCTCTGGGAACAAAGTATTGAGACCTGGACTCGTTGTGAACATTGCCACAGGAGGATTAGGCGAACTTGGCTGTGTTGGTATGTATGGGATGCCAAGCCCATTTGAAAGTTCCAGCATGACTGAACCTGATATAAAGGGTTATATAAATGTGCTTAGAAGTGAGGTTGAGGCGACCTATGACCCTGGGAAAACATGGTATAGCAAGGAGAATATCACGATTTATGGAACCTCTCAGCCAGCAGATAAATCAAGAGTAGCAAGTATAGTTGAGAATCCAAAATCGGTTTATGGAACCTACACAGAGCCTCAGCAACAGCAAGATACCACTATCCTCTTCATTCTCATTGGTATCATAGTTATAGTGGCTGTGGTTGTTGCGGTAGTGGCTGTGGTTATAGTAAGGAAGAAAAAGAAGCAACCACCAGCGCCACAGCAGGTGCCAGCACAGGAAATGCCACCTCAGTATCCCCAGCAGCCAGTCCAGCAGTATCAGGCACCTCCCCAGCCCCAGTATCCACAGGCACCACAGCAACCACAGCAGCCACAACCACCTGCTTACTGATTCCCTTCCCTGCCTTTTTTAATTATTTTTGTTTTTCCTGGTGGAAGCAATTTCTGGAGCGTTTCTATTTTAACCCCGAAAAATTCTGCGAGCTGTTTAGCTACAACCTCTTTTTCTTCGCCACCAGGCTGGAGAAGGAAATAATCCTCAGTCCTTTTCCTGACTGCGCTTTCTGGTGCACACATCAGCAACTTCTCACCTTCATAGGTAATCCAGCCAATTGCAAGTTCTGGTTTTAGATTTGCTACAAAATTTTTTGTGCCCCTGATAATCCATGCACCCTTTGGCACAAATTCACCGCTTTGTGGAGTTTTGCTCACCTGCTCTGGTTTAACCCAGTACGCATCAAGATTTCCGACATTCTGGCTCCAGGCACGAGAGTAAGAAACAGTGAACACACATGCCTCGTAGATTGTAGTTTCCGGAATCTCCTTTCCCTCTGCCTTTATCACGGTGCTTGGAGACCCATGAATATTTGCATGCACATATCTGTCCCTCTCCCCCAAATATTTTTTCACAACTTTATCGTTGGATTCTGCATCATAGCCAGCAACAACAATAAATCCATCAGATGAGAGGAACCATCTGTAGTTCTCAAACCAGAACCTTTTCCTTCGGCTCAGGGCAGGGAGGGGTTTTTCTTCCTTCTGCACATATTCCATCCTCTCAATTTCCTCAATCTCATTTTTTGTCTTCTCGATGGTTTCCCGCAGCCTTGCAGCCTTTTCACGGAATTTTCCAGCATTTGCAAATGCATTCTGGGCGTTCTGATTAACTGTGAGTTTTTTGTCTATCTGAAAGCTCAGCTCACCGTCTCTGCATTCCAGTATGCTCTCATTCTGGGCAACTACAAAATCCGCCTTTCCATTGTTTTCTAGCAAAGCCTCAAATTCGGCATAGTGTTCATAAATGAAATTCCCGATGCGGTGCCATTTTTCATATTCGGCTTCAGCATTCCTGAGCTCTAGTTCCTGGGCTTCCAGCTTTCTCTTTGCTCTCTCTAACCTCTCCGCCTTCTCCCTTTCAAACTCAATAAATTCCCTGAGTTTCTTCATCTCTAGCAGGTAAGTACCAGTTGCTTCAAGGAATGTCTCAAATTGTCTCCTTTCAAAATTTTCATAAATTCTGAGTGGAATCGGGACTACATCAACTGGTTTTCCTCCCGCATACACTATCTCGGGTCTCAGCTTCTCTGTTTCCTCAAAAATCTCTCTCAGTGCTAGGAGAAGCGCCTTTATTTGCTCATCCTTCAACTCCCTGATTTCGGTGGAGCCATCAACACCAGAGCGGAGCAGAACCTCCTCGGAGATTCCACCAAGCCATAGCTGGCTTACAAGATTCCTTCGCAAATCATATTTTGCCATCCTGCAAAACGCTGCAAAGGAGGCCTCGTCCAGAGAGAGCGGGGAGATTCTGGCTGGTGGTGGTCTGTATTCAATACCGCGAGCAATTTCCCTCTGGCCATATTTCCTGTAGTGTCTTGCTGTGAGAATCTTACCCTCCCTTACCAGAATAACATTTCCCTCGCCAAAAACCTCCAGGTAAAGCTCATACTCTCCCATGCAAATCTTCAGAATTCTATCAAACCCGATTTGGGAAATTTCTTCTATTCTTCTACCCATAACATGCTTTCGCAATTCCATTGTGAATGAATCTGGCTGCGGTGCTTTTTCAAAAACTGGAATGGAAACAAAACCTTCCTTTACATAAAGCTCAAAATCTTTCTGGCCGGTAAATCTAAAGATCAGGCCGCCCTCAGATCCTGTATAGATTTTCTCAAGGTATGCAGGGCCAAACCCTTTTAATTCCTTGAGAGTGCAAAAAATATCAAAAGAGGTTAGCTGGGTTTTCATCTTTAAAAGTCAATAAAGCCCATACCGGATGCTACATTTTCATCTTCGGCTTTAAATGCAGTATATGCCTTTTCTGCATCTGCACCAGTTTCCTTCTCAGCAATCTCTTTGAAAAGTTCATCAGCTCTTTTCACAGCTTCCTCGCTACCTTCAACAAGAACATACCTGACATCCTTGTTTATTCCCAGCACTGCGGCATCTCTCACCTTGATGCTCTGCCTGCTCACCAAGTCATCCTTCAGCACAGAATCTATCTTCCCGATGAACTCTTTTTTCACTGCATATATTCCATAGGCCATGTTTGAACCTCCAAAAACCAGAAAGAAGGGGATGATATAAATTTAATCCTGGGCAGTAGTAGTTGAAGCTCGCCTCAATTTACGGGAAAAGTTTTATCTATGGAAACGGGCTCTCTGGAAACGATGGAAGAGATTGGCATGGTTGTTGGGAACACCACACCGACCCAGTTTGATTGTTTGCTTTCAACGCTTGCCGAAAAAACAGAGTATGTTGAAATCCAGCATGAAAAATGCGGGGTAGTGCTCGCACAGATAGATAATGTGGAAATCAGGACACGGGGAGAGGCAAAGGAGTTGGAAGAGTTTGGAGGAGAATACAAGGCAATAGCAAAAATTAAGATTGTGGGCTACAGGGATGAACGGAATCTGCTTCAGATACCCCACACCCCGATAATGCCAGGCACTCCTGTTTTCCGTGCTCAGGAGACTACAATAAGGGAGGTTCTCGGGCTTGGCAGAGAAACGAAAACTGGAGCCTATGTGGGACTGTTGCGGGGGCATGATATTGAGGTTTACCTTGACATAAACGAGATGGTGCAGAAACACATCTCTGTGCTGGCTAAAACTGGAGGTGGCAAGAGCTATCTGGTAGGTGTTCTACTTGAGGAATTCATGAAACATGATGTTACCTGTGTTGTTATTGATCCACATGGAGAGTATATCTCGATGCGAGAGCCAGGAAAATTACCGGAAACAAAAAGGAATTTCCATGTCTCGCCAAGAGGTTATGCCTCAAAAATCCAGGAGTTCTCGCCGGACACCAAAACAAATCCCACAGCCAAACCCCTTCGATTCACGCTTTCCAGCATGGATGCGAGAGACATAATAGCCCTCACAACAATAAAGAATGTGCGACAGTATCTTACCCACCTCAGAAAGGCAATAGATACCCTCAGACAGACCAAGGGGAGGTACACGATTGACGAGATAATCTCGCTCCTTGAAACACAGCAGGAGTATGTTGTTGGAACACTGATAAATGAGTTGGAATATCTGAAGGATGTGGAAATTTTTGCAGAGGTGGGAACCCATGTGAATGAGATTGTTGTTAAGGGTAAGACTGCAATCATAAATCTCCGCGGGACACCTCCAGATATTCAGGAGTTGATTGTGACAAGACTGTGCAACGCACTTTTCGAACTCAGAAAGATAAACAAAATTCCACCTCTGATGCTTGTTGTTGAGGAGGCACACAACTTCTGTCCTCAGCAGGGTCAGGCAGCAAGCTCAAAAATTCTCAGAACAATAGCCTCGGAGGGGAGAAAATTCGGACTCGGGCTCTGTATTATCAGCCAGAGACCTGCAAAAATCGACAAGAATGTTCTGAGCCAGTGCAATACACAAATTATCCTAAAAATCACGAATCCAAATGACCTGAAAGCAGTATGCTCCTCTGTTGAGGGAATTACTTCTGGAACTATGGACGAAATCCAGGCACTTCCCATCGGCACAGCCCTGATTACCTCCCCTTCGCTCCCGATACCAGTGTTCGTGGATATCCGGCCCAGGGAGACAAAACATGGCGGTGAAGCCGTTAAAATAATTGAATAGGCAAAATTCCCTACCTTGTGTTGCTTGAAGGTTTTAACTATTCTTAAGAGTTATTTATCTCAAAAACAGCGATTGACCAATATAATTATATTAACTCAAATACATAGTTAAAAAATGGTACCTACCTGGTAACTACCTGGTGAAGTTTATATTTATATAGGGAAGTTATGATGGCAAAGGTGGTCCCTTATGAAAGGCAGAAAGAAGGTTCTGATTGTGCTGGTGGCAACGGCTGCCTTAATCGTCGGTCTCTTTTGGGTTTTCGCAATGGAGAGAGAGAGAGAACAGCAGGGAGCATACCATACTCGTATATCTCACGACATCAGAGTCCGGGATGGAAATGCTTGAGAAAAGCGATGTGAGAATAATAGAAAGGTATCCTAATTTTGCTCTTGTCGAGACAACAGCGAAAGCGTACGGAGAACTGAAAAAGGGTAAATTTGAGGGAGTGAAAGTTGATAACACAATTCTTCTCAAAAGATACAAATTTGACCCTTTGGAATGAGTGCCCCTCCATCAAAATACCCCAACCAACATAAAACTCATTCAGTTCATAGGGCCAGTTAAGGAATCTTGGAAAAATACACTTGTGAAGCTAGGATGTGAGCTCTACTGGTATGTGCCAAACAACGCTTTTATCGTGAAGGTTCCTCAGTCCTCTATTTCCCTTGTTAAAAAACTCTCGTTTGTCCGATGGGTAGGTGATTATCTCCCTGCATACAAACTAGATTCTTCGTTAGCCGGCACTGGAACCGAGAAGGTGACTCTCACCTTATTAGAGCCCACGGCACTTAACGAGGTCCTTGCATGTGTAAATACCAGTGGAGGAGAAATTATTAAAACTGGTGGCTTGGTTGTGATTGCAAATCTCCCCCAGGCCACCATAAGAGAGGTCTCAGAGATTGAAGGGGTTGAATTCATAGAACCATGTGAAGAAATGAAAATTTTTAACAACAATGGCCAGTGGATTACTCAGACCGGGATTTCTGAAAACCGCAAGGTCTGGGATAAGGGGATTCGCGGAGAAGGACAGATTATTGGAGAGACAGATACTGGGATTGACTATGACCATGCTGCATTCAGAGACCCGAATGTGCAGGTTGTGCAGAACCAGGTAAATCAGAACCACAGAAAGATTGTGCTTTATCAGAACTTTGCAGATGGAAAGGACTCTGATAACTCTGGTCACGGAACCCATGTGGTGGGAACGATAGCTGGTGATGATTCTTATGTAGGGGGTACAAGTGCCTACGACGGCATGGCGCCCAAGGCAAAATTGGCGTTTGGAGATATCGGTTATGGGGATAGCCTTTCAGGTATTCCCGCAGACTATAACAACTTGTTTGAGCC
>JAWACX010000047.1:0-10984 GCA_038896575.1 Thermoplasmata archaeon | reverse complement strand
TCTCCACAACCACACCGCCAGCACTTTCCCAGGCACTGTAATTCAACTCTGGCCTTGTGGTTTCCGTCCTCTCTTTAAACAGAGCCACAGATGAAGTGTGAATGTTACCATTAAAGCCCCCAACCTCTATCTTTGCATCTGCACCAAGATTCTCTATTCTGTAGCCAGTGTTTGGATTTCCGTCAGTGTCAATAAACAGAATGAGCGTATCATAGCCACTGTTTGCACCATTAAATGCTGTACCAGCAACCTTTACATAGAAATAGCATTTTTCATTGCTGTAGTAAACGCTGTATTCTGTAATCTTTATGTCTGGATTTGCAAAGTCCTCAGTGTCTTTATAAACCGCGAGCCCCTGCCAGTCATCAATGTTTCCATCAACCTTAATTTTTTCTGAGGGAATTGTGAAAAGCAAGAATGCAAAAATTGAGATGGCAATCACCACAACTACAAGTCCCACAACAATCTGCTTTACACGGCTAACTTTTGCGGGCTTTGCTCTTACGCCTGGCTTCTTCAAACCATTCACATATCCTGGCTTCCGCTTTCCAAGACCATTTGTGTATGCCTCTCTCGCTGTAACACTCTTCTTCAACCCGTTTGTGAATGCTTCTCTACCAACCAATGCCTTTTCTTCCTTCACCACCTCTGGTTCTTTCTCTACCTTCCCCGCTTCTTCCTTCACCTCTGGTGCTGGTGCAACAACTTTCTCCTCCTTTGCAGACACAACCTCTTCCTTTGCCCCAGGCACGACTTCTGGCTTTGCCTCAACTGGCTTCGGCTTCTTTGCTGCCTTCTCCAGTTCTTCACGGGTTATTTTCATATCAAAGCTTTTTGAAAGCACATACAGCTTCTCCTGCTCCATGCTCTTGTCATTTATCACAGCCAGAACAGTGTTACCATTAACTGCAGCCATGTCTCCAATCTTCTTCAGAAACTTAACAACCTTATCAAATCCATTTTCAAGGATGAGGGTTTCAATACAGTCAAGGACCAGCACACCTTCCTTGTTGTTTTTTAAGAAATTGCCCACCTCCCGCATCAACTCAAATTCCATCCTGCCTGGCTTTATTGCACCTTTCTCCGATGACTCAGAAATCCAGAGCACCTCTGATTCAAATTTATGGAGTTTCTTGAGTTTAGCCGGGAATGTGGTGCTGATACAAAGCCCCGGCATACCTTCAGCCAGAAACTGGCGGTAGAGCCTGTAGATGTATCTGGGGTCCTCCTCATAAATGAGAACACTTGAGCCCTTCATTTCTTCAATCTTCTCTCCATCTTCCTCGCCTGGCTCTTCTTCCGGCACCTCTTCTTTAACAACCTTCTTTACAACTGGTTTTGGCTTTGCCTCTTCATCCATAATTATAATCCCCTTTGTTTTGCTCACACCCAGTTTCTTATAGGAGGTTTCATAGAATAGGTTATCCAGCGAAATTATTCCTATTCTTGCCACAACCCTGTCATCTTCCCTCCTATGCTCAATGTCCAGCACACCGTTGAAATGCGAGTGAAACGCGGAAATTACCTTCTGCTCATGCATTGTTTTGGAAATTTTGAACAGGGCCCCGCCATTGTACTTCTTGATCCTTGCTGTCAGCCCTTGCGAAAATTTAAACGCTGTTTCAAATCCAAAGACCTTTATAGCATTTGAAAGAATGTCTGAATAGACCCTGAATTGCTTTCCCTCAATTTTCTTCAGAATTTTTGAAATTGCAATTTCCACATTTGTCAAACTCTTTGAACATTTGTAAATTGCACCTTTCTCCTCCACCCCTATTATTCTTTCATTTCTGAAGGAATACCAGTCCACAATGTAGAGCGTTCCATTCTTTTCATGTGACTCAGCGTTTATTCCTATTGCACTCATCAGCCTTTTAAAATCCTCTGGTGAACTCTCGGATAGCACAGCTACACAAATTTCTCCTTTTGTCAGCGCTTCCTTTATATACTGTCTTACAAGCAGATCTGTTTCCAGCCCCTCATCGGTTTGCACCAGAAGCATATAATCTGCGGGTATTCCCTCTTCTACTAGCTTATTTATTCCCTCTATCTCAATCTTTCTTGCATCCATTTTCCTGCCTCCAGTAGAGAGACCCGATATCCTTCCAAGGGAAAGACAGGGAAATAGTTTGTGTAGCTCCTAAGTGTTCATACCTTATAAAGATTTGGCATCCAATTCCCTACACGAAAGGCAATTTCACAACCTTTCCTGGATAGAACTTATCCCTTATCTTGACCTCCACTTCCGTGCCTTCACATGCAAACTCTTTCGGTAAATAGCCAAGAGCAATGCCCTTGTTGAGAATTGGGGAGACACTTCCAGAGGTCACCACACCTACCTTTTTCCCACCTGCATAAATTTCAAACCCGTGCCTTGGAATCCCCTCTGAAAGCAGAATTCCCACAAGGCGCTCATAGTTCCCATCCGCCTTTTGTTTTTCAAGTGCTGCCCTGCCAATAAACTCATGGTCATATTTCACAGCGAATTCCGCATTTGCCTCAACAGTTGTTCTGTCATCATGGAAATCTGTACCAGAAAGCAGGAAACCCTTCTCCAGGCGTAAAGTATCCCTTGCACCAAGTCCCACAGGCATTATTCCGAACTCTTTGCCAGCCTCAAGAAGTGCTTCCCATATTGGCTCTGTGATTGCCGCATGGGCAATTATTTCAAAACCATCCTCTCCAGTGTAGCCTGTTCTTGAAACAACACAGAGTTCTCCATGGGCAAACGCCCTTATCTTCTCTCCATGTACCTTCTCTATCTCAACAATCTGATTGTAACCGAAGGCAGGTGTCTCCTGTTTTGTGTGCACTTTTGCCTTATCCATAGCAATAAAATCAGCTTTGAAAAAACCAAGTTTCTCAAGAGGATAACTTGTAAGCTTTCCCAGCACCTTTTGAGCATTCTTACCCTGCAGTGCAATGCATCCAAGTGCATCGGAAGCATTGATTATTTCCACATCTCCACTCTTGTGCTGGGTAAACCATTTGTACATCTTCTCAATTGTAGCCGCATTTGGCACAAAGAGATAGGTAAAATCACCAACTCTAGCCCCTATCATATCATCCAGAATTTTCCCCTCTTCATTCAGCACATGTGTGTAACGGCATTTGCCAATCTCGCAGGTGACAAAGTTGTTAGTGCAGAGCCTGTTCAGAAAGTTGCCAGCATCCCTGCCATAAATTATGAAATCGCCCATGTGGGAAACATCAAATACTCCAACGCTCTCCCGCACTGCTTTATGTTCCTGAATTATGCTCTTGTACTGGATTGGCATCATAAACCCAGCAAATTCAGCCATCTTCGCACCATTTTTCACATGCCACGCATACAGCGGAGTTTTCTTTGGTTCCATTTTTCTCACCTTTTTTCATGCTGGGGCCAGGATTTGAACCTGGGAACCCCTATGGGAGCAGATCTTGAGTCTGCCGCCTTTGACCAGACTTGGCAACCCCAGCGTCTGAAGGAATAAGGAATGCACCATAATTAATCTAACGGTTTCTTACATCCCAGCCCTTGCCATCTTCCTTGCCATCACCACCATTACCGTGCCAAGAATGGTTATCAGACAGCCCCATATCACACAACCAGGCATTCCTGCGCCTGCAAAAATCAACGCTAAACCCATGAATACACAGATTAGCCCGAGCCAGATGAACATCCTTGAGAGCCCGAATCTTCCCTGCATTTCCTGGCCTCAATGGGTGGAGCAGGAGAAGCAGGGGTCGTAGGCACGCAACAAAGCTTCAGTCAAGCGTACAAGCTCCTCCCTTGGCCTGTTCATGTTTGCACTCAGGAGTGCCGTCAGGTCCTCCTCAATGTTCTGCACATTCTGAGCAGTGGGCGTAATTATGTTTGCCTCCTTCACAATGCCGTTCGCATCCACAGTATATTCATGGAAGAGTGTGCCTCTTGGTGCTTCAACAACGCCAACACCAGTTCCTGCCTTTACAATCTTCTGTGGTTTCTCTTCTTTCAGCGTTTTTGCAAGTCGGGAAGCAATTTCAATACCTTCCTCTGCATAATGCACAAGCTCTAAAGCTTGAGCTACAAGGTTATGGAACGGATTATAGCTTGGGAATTTTACTGGCCCATTCTTTGCAAGTTCCTTCGCTTTCTCCCCCAGCCTATCGCCAAACAGGTTAACTCTCGCAATTGCACCAACAAAGAATCCATGCCCATTTCTGGTGCTGAATTTAGTATGGGAGTACGGCCTGAAAACCTCATTCGTGTACTTTCTGTACTCCTTCGCAGGTGCACGCACTCCCTCGCTGGACACAATCATTCCCTCATAGGAGGGATACCTCTTTCCATCATCAATTGCAGAATACTCTGTCTTTCTCTGGAATTCCGGGTATTTTATGCTTGCAGCAAGGTTGTAGGTTTCAATGCAGTCATCCAGAATGCCCTTCAATTCCTTAACCACTCTCTTCAATTCTGTCCTTGTGGGAAGCTTTGCAAAGCCACCGGGCACTGAAGAAACTGGATGGACTGCCCTTCCAGAAACAACTTCAACGATCAGGTTTCCCACATTTCTTATTTTCAGCGCTCTCTTAACCGCCTCGGGATTTCGCATGTAAACATCCACCACACCATCTGCATTCAGATACTCAGGTAATGCAAGCACATAAAGATGAAGTGCATGGCTCTGGAGCATCTGTCCCACATTTCCAAGCCTTCTCAACAACTTTGTCTGCTCGCTCACCTCAATTCCCATCGCATTCTCCACCGCTTGCACTGCAGCGTAGTTATGCACGACTGGACAGACTCCACAGATTCTTGAGGACATTGCAATCACTTCATCTGCTCTTCTATTGCGCAAGAAACTCTCGAAAAGCCTGGCACCTTCATGCACTTCCATTCTCACCTCTGGTTTCCCATCCACAATCTCAAAATGAATAATTCCATGCCCCTCAATCTGTGTAATGTAATTCATCTCCACATTCATTGCTTACCACCTCCAACTGCCTTGAAAGCCTGTGCAGCTGATGCGTACTTTCTAAACAATCTAACAATGTCCTCCTCACTTGCAATTTTCCTAAGGAGCTCAAGCTCTGCGTTCATTTCTGGCATTTCAAGAGGTCCTCTGCAACCATCGCAGGGCATGTTTGAGGATGGGCAGGGTGCTCCGCAGCCGCCATAGGTTACGGGGCCAGCACAGGGTGTGCCTTTGAGCAACAAACAAGAATTGCCCTTGCTCTTGCAGTCCATACAAACAGGTCTTGTGTGTTCTCTTGGAATCTTACCTGCGAGCAAGTCGCTCACAACTTTGTCAAAGTCCTCTCTGACAATTGGACAACCACGAATCATTGCATCCACTTTGATTATCTCGCCAAGCGGCTTGACTTCAATCACCTCTATCTTTTCCCCTTCCTTGCCATACACATACCTTTTACCCTCATTCACATCCGTGAAATTGTTGAGCGCTGCAATACCACCAAAGCATGCACAGGAGCCGAGGGCAACCACAAACTTGCTATGTTCCCTGATTTTCTTCACGAGCTCAACTTCATGGCTTGTTATCACAGAGCCCTCAATAAACGCAACATCAAAATTCTCCCATTTGTTTGTTTTCTGGCCAAGTCGGAAATGCACAAACTCAAAACTCTCTAAAATCCTGTCAATGTATTCGGAGTTTACAATTTCCACTTCGCAGCCCTCACAATCGGTTAAATCAAATATTGCCACTTTTGGTTTTGCCATTTTAACCACCTCAGATTGCCTCAGGCAGTGTTTTAACTTCCTCATAGTTGAAAACAGGTCCATCTAGACACACATACTTGTTGTTTATCTGACAATGCTGGCACTTGCCCACACCGCACTTCATGTTTCTCTCAAGGGAGATGTAGATTGAGCTATCTGGCATTCCCATCTCTCTACACCTCTTTATCACAAATTTGTACATCACTGGTGGGCCGCAGACCATGGCTATGGAATCCTTTATCGGGTAGGGAATTTTGTCAAAGAGTGTTGTGACAACGCCCACATTTCCGGTCCAGCCGCAGGGAGTTCCATCAGGGTTCTTATCAGTATCAACGCTTACAAGGAATGTCGCCTCCTTGCCCCAGCGTTCAAACTCGTTTTTGAAGAGCAGGTCACCAGGTGTTCTTGCCCCATACAAAATAGTAATCTTGCCAAAATCTGACTTGTGGGCAAGCACATAATTTATGCTGCTTCTGAGTGGTGCCATACCTATACCTCCAGCAACATAAAGGAGGTCTTTGCCTTTCACCGTCTCAAATGGAAAGCCCACACCATATGGGCCTCTAATCCATACCTTATCACCTGCTTTCTTTCTATGCAGAGCCTCTGTGACATTCCCTATTTTCCTTACGCAGAGGTCAATGTAGCCCTTTTCGTGAGGGCTGGAGGTAATTGAAATCGGGGCTTCGCCCACACCTGGTATTGTGAGTTCTACAAATTGTCCTGGCATATACTTAAAATTCTTTGCCTCCAGCCGAAACAGCTTTGTATCACATGTCATCTCCTCAATTTTCAGGATTTTTGTCTCCCAGGGCTTGTAAATGTTCTCCATTTTCATGCACCTCCTATCTTTGTAAGCGTTTCCCTCATGTCAATTGATGCTGGGCAGTAAGTCACACAGCGTCCACAGCCGACGCAGGCAGGGACTCCAAACTCATCCATGAAAGTTCTGAACTTATGGGTGTATACATTTCTATACCTTGCTTTCAAGTCCTTTCTGAAGTTGTGACCCCCAGCCACTCTTGCAAAACTCAGCAGGAAGCAGGAATCCCAGCATCTTACACGTTCCCCTTCCTCTGGCTTCACATAGGTATTATCTACAACATCATAGCAATAACAGAGTGGACACACGACTGTGCAATTTGTGCATCCAAGGCATTTCTTCGCTGTTTCTTCCCACACTGGATTTTCATAGTTCCTGAGAATGTTTTCAGACACCTTGTGAAGGTCAATGTGTTTCGCCTCAGCATACTCCACTTTCACTTCCTTTATTTCCACATTGGTTTGCGTGAACAAAAATGAATTGAGCATTTTTCTGCCAGTTTCTGTAAACGAAACTGCGTGATAGCCATGTTCGTGTGCCTTCAAAAATACATCGCAGATTGGCTGGAGCACATTTGCGTTTACGGATTTGCAGAAGCATTTTTCACCAGGCTTGCAGGTAATCCCAACTATTAGCATCTTCTCCCTTCTTGCCCTGTAGTATGGGTCGTTCCAGAATACCTTGTCCAAACGAGCGATTGCATTTATATCACAAATGTGGAGTGCAAATAGTGCAAGTTTCTCCTCTCTCAATTTTTCGCGAATTTTCTCCTTTTCAAATGTGAACATGGTCTCTTTGTATGGCAGAAGAAATCTTTTGATAGGTGTGATTGTCGTAGTGTAATCCAATACCACATCCTCAAAGTTCTCAACTTCTGTATACACGATGTCCTCTCCTTTTTTCACAGGAGCAATAATCTTGTATTCACTAGCAATCTCTTCAAAAAACTTTCTGAGATTTTCTTTCTTTATTTCCTTTGCAAGCACATTATCACCTTCTTTGTGGTAATGAGGCAGGGCCGGGACCGAGATTTGAACTCGGGTCTCAGGATTTCAGCAGCCCTTTGGGGCTACCACAGTCCCACAGGATAGCCAGGCTACCCCATCCCGGCCAACCCATTGCAGAAATGGAGAAGTATGAGAATATATATACATTGCCATGGGTTTCGGCTGGGATGCTCCAAAATGAATATATATCTCACTCTCTTCATTCCTCACCATAGCCTTGAAACAATGGTGGCTAGATGGCTGAGGAAAGACCGTATATTACGGGTGGAAAACCAATTTCGGAAGAGGATTTTCTCAGACAGTTGAAGGAAAAGCTGGGAAAGAGGGTGGAGGGGAAAGAGCTGAAGGAGGGGAGAATGTATGTTGTGTTTGAAACCAAGCCAAAACTCAGCTATGCAATTCTCAAAGACCTGCTGGATGCCGGTAAGACTGGAATGTGTGTCTCCAGAGACCCTCCCGAACGAGTAAAGGAGGAGTTTGGAGTTCAAACAGAAATTTTCATCTGGCTTACTAACATTGTGGGAAAGAACAATCTTCCCCCGACAAGCATAGGGATTCTCACCCGCTACCTTGCAGAGATGATGGAGAAGAAACCGCGGAGTGTTGTGGTAATTGACTGCCTTGATACTTTACTCCTCAACACAAGCTTCCAGGCTGTGATGAGAATGATAGATACACTCTATGACAAACTCATCTCCACGAATTCAATCCTCATCCTCCCTGTAATGAGAGAAATGTTCTCACAGCAAGACCTGGCATATATAACGAGGCATGCAGAGGTGATTGAGTAGTTATCGTCCAAGCCACCCGCTCCCATCACACACTCCTGTATTCATACCTGACTGAAATTCCCTGCAGGAGGAGAAGAGAAGCCCATGCTTCCTGCACACCTCCCTGGCTCTTCTGAGAAGTTCAACCCTCATTTCCCGGGGCAGGTAATAGGCATTGCCTACAACAATAGGGGTTCTGAAATAAAGTGTTTCAAGTTTTTCTTTCAACTCTGGAAATGCCAGGGAAATCCTTGTAAAAGCATCCCTCCGGAGCTTAAGCGTGGAAAAAACACATTGTTTTACATAGGGTGCTACTGCCTCAACAACCTCCTCTAGGTTTTCGTTTATGCCCGGGATGAGCGGGTCTATTCTGACCACACAGGGCACTCTGGAACTCAATTTCTCCAGGGCCCTGATTCTTTTCTCAGGCGAGGGTGCATTCGGCTCCAGCAACTTTGCAAGGCTCTCATCTACCGTTGTAATTGTGATGGACACAACCGCATTCATCGTTTCTAGAATATCTGCATCTCTTGCAACAATGTCAGATTTTGTTATGATAAGCACTGAAAACCCATTCTCCCTGAAAATTTTGAGCAAATTTCTTGTAATTCCCTTTTCCTTCTCTACTGGTGGATATGGGTCTGAACTGTTACTCATGCTGATGTATTTTTCCTTGCTCAATTTCCTGCACTCCCTTGCCACAGCTCTCTCCACATTCCTTTTCAGTCTCAAACAGAAAGGATTCGGGATATAGCCAGATATATAGCAGTAAACACACCTGTGGGCACACCCTGTGTATGGATTAATGGAATATTTCGGGGGACAGGTGCAGGCCCTGTTGTTCCAAGGGTCAAATTCGGTGATGTAGGGCATCTATCTGGCTTGCTGGGTAGCCAGGGCTTGCCTCACAGTTTCCATTACCGCCTCGGGCTCTTTATAATACCAGGAAACCAACCTTGCCACATCCTTGTAAGTGAAAGGATTATCCCTGGACCGCTGGGATTCCACGAGTTTCATGTACTCGAGAATGTCGCATCTCCGCTTTACCTCTCTCTCCATCTCTTTCATGCTCCAGTTTTTTGAGGCCGCTACCTTCTCATACACATAGCTATGGCCACTGTAGCTGAAGGTATCATCTGCAGGGTTCCAGGAGTAAACAGAGTTTGTTATGAGTTCATTTGTTTCAGGGTCAATACCCACAATCTCTGTAAGGTTTTTCACCCTTCTTGTCATCTTTGTTCCAACCTTCACCTGACCCTGGAGAAGCACAATGTTAAGGGCGGCTACCAGAGCCCTGGGCAGGTTAATTGGTGGGTTCTCCATACGGTGCACCATTGCAGCAACCGACTCTGCATGGAATGTGGTGTAGCAGGTCTTACCTGTAGCCATTGCCTGGAAAACAATGTAGGCTTCAGCCCCTCTCACCTCACCAACCATCAGGTATTGGGGTCTCTGACGCAGGGCTGCAGTGAGTAAATCAAACATGTCAATCTCACCAGCAGCTTTCCCGGTAATCAAGCTCTTCCCGCCAAATCCAGACCTTGTAAGCGAGGGAATCCAGTTCTCATGGGGGAGGTTTAGCTCCCTTGTATCTTCAATGCTCACAATCTTCATCTGGGGTGGGATGAAGAGGAGCACAGCATTAAGTGTGGTTGTCTTTCCGCTCGCGGTGCCTCCGCACACCATCATTGATTGTCCTGATTCTATCGCAATCCAGATGTATGCCATCATCTCAGTTGACATTGTCTTGAATTTAAGGAGGTCCACAGGCGTAAATGGATTCTCTCTGAACCGCCTTATGGTGAAGGAGGAGCCACGCTTTGTTACATGCTCTCCAAGCGTTGCCTGCAATCTTGAGCCATCAGGGATAGTAGCATCCACCATCGGGTTGGCAACTGAGATGTGCTTCCCGCACCGCTGCACAAGCCAGACCACAAAGCTATCAAGTTCCCTGTGCGACTGGAATTTGAGGTTTGACTTTATAGAGCCGTACTTTCTGTGGAATATGTATATCGGGATTTTCACACCATCACAGGAAATGTCCTCCACATTCGGGTCAATCATTGGCACTGCGATGAGCCCGTAACCAAGAAAGTCCCTTACAACATAGTACAGGATTTTCTCCTTGCTCACAGGGTTGAGATGTATTTCGTTCTGGCGAAGAATCTTTATTGCAAGTTCCCGTAAATATTTTTCCTTTTCCTTTGGGTCATCTATTTCAATCATCTCAAAGGCATCAATGAGCTTTCCTTTGAGAAAATCCAGTATAAATTCCTCATCCGTGGTAAGCACAGGCTCTATCACCTCATAAAGATACTCGTTGGAAATCGTATCGTACTTTATTCGCACATAGGAATATCCTGGCTGGATAGGCTGAACCTCAATTTCATTTATATGCCTTTCTGCAATCGGAGGGATTTCTGTAACATTCATCCCGGCACCGGTAAGAGAGGCCTGCACAGCCTTCGGCATCAGTACTTTCCTCGGCTTGGATTTCAGAAAGAAACCTGCAAGGCGGAGCCCCAGGGGAAGGGGTTTTGCTTCTTTTTCTCCTATCGCCATTTTCCCTCACCTCACACCATAAACCTCATCAAAATCCAGCCAACAATTATCATCACAAAACTGTGCTGCAACCCTGTAGCAATCTTCCCTGTAATTATCACACCCGCAAGGATACCAT
>JAWACX010000046.1:0-11102 GCA_038896575.1 Thermoplasmata archaeon | reverse complement strand
ACACTATCGTGTCCTAAACAAATCATAAATTTATTTTCTTTAGCAGGTGCAAGATAAAACAACTGTTCTTACAAAATACATAATCGCTTATACGATATTGCTACTTATGTGACATATGTATAATAAATACTGCTTGTGACAACTGACAACATTCCTTTACAAAATATGAATGTTTTAAAAGATACATAGCAAAGTGTTCATTGCAAAACTTCTAACAGCTCTACTCTGGGGCATACCTCTTCCTTAGCAAGCCCAGATAACCATAACTTATACCTGTTACCAGCCAGTTGTGCAAATGCAAGGCAATCATTAATTGGGTCCTGGGTAATGGAAATGTAACTTTCGAACCCGTCAAGATACTTCATTCCCGGTGCCATATTTCCTTCAGGTATAGTTTATTCTAAAATATAAACATTTCTTTGACAGGCACCAACTGTATCATCACCCAAACTCGGAAGTAGGAGGATACCAAACATAAATTGTGGTGGTCAAATTATATATACTCAATGTGCTTGGAGTGGTGATGTCAACCCTGAAACATCGGCTTACACTGCGGCACTGGAAATATCTCTTTTATGCACTTATCATTCTCTTCTTCCTCATCTTCGTGCTCCTCCCGGTGCTCTACTCCTTTGTCTATGTGTTTTCAAACTGGGAAACGGTGCGATGGCATGTGCTCACAGACGAAAAATTAGTGTCCCTGTTTGGCCGGAGCATTCTTATCTCGCTCCTCGTGAGTGGTGTTGTTGTAGCCATAGATATTGTTCTGGCCCTTCCCCTTGCCTGGTTCCTTGCAAAGAGGGAAATCCGGGGCAAGGATTTGATAGATACACTGGTTGATCTACCCCTCGTGATTCCCACTGCAGCAGTGGGTTTCAGCACCACCCTTTTCTTTGCAAAGGAGCTTACGGTAGAGCTTACAAGGACTGGTGCACCCGCACTCTTCTCCTCACCCCTTGCAATTGTAATCCTTCTCCACATTAGCTTTACCTTGCCATACATGGTGCGCTCGATGAAGGCTGGCATAGAGGAGGTTGACCTCACCTATGAATTTGCTGGCGAATGTTTTGGAGCAACAAAATTTACAGTGGCAAGGACTATAACGCTGCCAATAATGAAGGCGGCAATTGTCACAGGTATAATCCTGTGTCTGGCCAGAAGCCTGAGTGAGACGGGTGCAACCTTTCTTGCCCTCTCTATGGTAACGAATGTGGACTATGGCACTCTCACATCCAGTTCTACACTTACGGGCCCTGCCCTGATTAATTCGCTCAAGAATGCTGGGTATCCATACATAAATGAGGCACTGGGATTTATGAGTATGGTGCTTATTGCACTCTCAATTGGATTGCTTGCAATTGTAAAAATTTTTGCAGAGAAATTCCATTTTCCATTCAGAAAGGTCTATTCTCTTGAGAATCTGCTGAGCAGCAGAAAAATTGGGATTTTGAGAGATGCCACTGGTATCCTTCTCTTCCTCTTTCTTGCACTCATTCCCTCCCTTTTCATCCTTGCCTACATACCCCAGCAGTGGGGGCAGAGTGTGCACATAGATTACGGCAAACTGCTCTCCTCGCTGGGTGTTTCCTTAATTGTGGCAACGCTAACAACACTTATCTGCATTGCAACCGCGATTCCGCTTGCGGTTTACATTGCAAGGGCAAGAGAGAGAAAAAGTGCAGAAATTTTAGACATGCTGGCAAACATTCCGATAATTGTGCCCACTGTTGCTCTGGGAATCTCCTTAGGACTCTTCTGGAAGAACTTTTTCAACATTAACAACGATGCTCTTGTAATCCTTGTTATCGTTCTGGCCCATGTCTCCTTCACATACCCTTTCCTTGTGAGAACCTTTGCAGCGGCAATGCGACAGATACCCCCTGACTATGAAGAGGCAGCAAAAACGCTTGGGGCAGGGCCATTTGCAGTATTCAGAAAAATTGTCTATCCTCTCTTCAAGCCCAGCATAATTGCAGGCGTGATAATGATTTTTACAAGGAGCCTGGACGAAACTGGGGCCACAATTGCGGTTATTCCCGCTAATGCTGAGATTACCACAATTCCAGTTTACATTGTCAATCTTGTGAAAGCAAAGGATTACTATTCAGCTGCAATTGCCTCATTGATTCTTCTGATAATTGCAATAATTGTCCTGCTTGCTATCAGAATTACAATGGGAGGGAGGAAAAAATGTTAGAGGTCAGGGGATTGAGCAAGGTATTTGGAAAAAAGCTTGTGCTGGATAATTTGCAGTTCACGGTAAGGGACGGAGAGTATCTCGTTATTCTTGGCCCCACAGGGGCAGGAAAAACCACATTGCTCAGAATCATAGCAGGACTTGAAAAACCCACCGCTGGAACTGTTTTGAGGGATGGAAGGAGGATAGACCACCTTGAACCAGAGGAGCGAAAAATTGCTTATCTCTCCCAGAGCTACGCGCTCTTTCCACACATGACAATTCTTGAGAATGTTATGTTTCCAAGGCTTGTAGCTGGTGCCGAGCCAGAAATAGCAAGAAAGATTGCCGAGGAATACCTCAGCCTTACAAATCTTCTTTCCAGAAAAAATTCCTTCCCGAGGGAGATGAGCGGAGGGATGATGCAAAGAGTGGCACTTGCAAGGGCCCTGGCCTCTGGATTTAGCATTCTCCTTTTTGATGAGCCTCTCAGGGCTCTGGATGCAAAGCTCAGAATAATGCTCAGAAGTGAGTTGAAAAAAATTGCAAAGGACTTCGGAATTACTGTGCTCCATGTGACCCATGATGAGGAGGAGGCAATGGAAATTGGGGACAGAATAATTATTTTGAGGCACGGGAGAATTGTCCAGCACGGGAAACCAGAGGAAATATTCAAGGAGCCAGCAACACCATTTGTTGCAAATTTTGTGGGTGGGGGCAACTTCATGGTATTTTTTGTTGAGGAAGTTGAAGGAGAGAAGTTAAGGTTGAGGGATGTGCACGGGCGGAGACTTCATGTTAAAGCCAGGAAAAAATTCAGGGTTGGAGAAAAGGTCCTTATCTGCATTAGGTATGAGCAAGTTGCACTGCTCAAAAATGAGGAGGAAAACAGTTTCCAGGCCCATGTGGACAAAATCTATTCCGTGGGTAAGTTTTATGAGATTGATTTGAGCACACCGCATGAGAGAATCCTTGTGAAGATGCCTGTGACTGCAAAGATTCCTGTGAGAGAAGGAGAGGATTGCTGGATTAAGCCCATTGAAGTGCTCTGCTTCACAGCAGAAAATCTGAACATTCAGCAGGAGCTGGAGGTGGAGTGATGCTTCGTCTGGAAAATCTTTCAAAGAGTTACGGGCATGTCCAGGCCTTGAGAAATGTGACCCTTACGGTTGAGGAAGGGGAATATCTCACTATTGTGGGGCCCTCTGGTTGTGGAAAAACCACATTGATCAAGATGATTGCTGGCATAGAAAAACCGACATCCGGAAAAGTGTACATTAACGGAAGGGATGTTACTCAGCTACCTCCCTCAAAGCGAAATTTTGGCTATGTTTTTCAGAACATTGCACTTTTTCCGCACATGAATGCCAGGGAAAACATTGCCTATCCTCTGAAAATAAAGTGTTTGGGTGGTGAGGCAATGAGAAAGATTGTTGCTGAATTTGCGGAAATGTTTGGGCTCAGGCAATACCTTGAGTTTTATCCCAGGGAACTGCCAACAGGCATACAGCAATCCTGTGGCATTGCCAGAGCACTTGCAACCCAGAACAAGCTCATGCTCCTTGACGAACCACTTTCAGCACTTGATGCAAGGGTGAGAAAGAAGTTGAGGGTTGAGCTGAGGAAATTCATGAAGGATTTTGGTGTTACGGTTATCCATGTCACGCATGACCAGGAGGAGGCGCTCAGTGTTGCAGATAGAATCTGCGTGATGCGTTCTGGAGAGATAGTTGAGTATGGAAAACCAAGTGAGGTTTATAGGGACCCGAGGACACTTTTCGGGGCGTTCTTCATCGGTGAGATGAACTTCATTTTTGCAAGGGTTGAAGGAGAAAAGGTTTTTGGGGTCACAAGTTGCGGTGACAGAATAGAATTGATGGAGAAATTCTCAGAACTGAGGGGTGAGCGCGTGGTCCTTGGCATCAGGCCAGAGAATGTTGTACAGGGAAAAGGGATAAAGGCAAAATTTTTGAACACAGTGTTCTTTGGTTCCCATCTGGAACACATCTTTGAATACTGTGGCCAGAAGCTCAAAATGGTTTCCTATAATATGAATGAAAAATTTAATTACGGGGAAGAAATATCCCTTGCCTTACCAAAGGAAGAGATAAAGGTGTATAGAATACCACCAGAGGGTTTCACTGCTGCAATTTCGCTTGAAAAACAGAGGTGAAGACATGCAGGAAAAGGGATTGATGGCCTGGTTTACAAAAAGGCACGAGTCAATTGCGGTGCGGAAAGCAGGAGAGCATGCGGACAAGCTGGTAAATGCAAGCATTGAATTGTTGGAGGCATTGAAATATGCAAGCCATGGAATGATGCCAGAGGTCAAGAAATCTCTCCACGCCTTGAACACATTTGAAAAGGATGCGGATAACATTGAGACACTGATTGCGGATGAAGTTGGTGTTTCGGATATGGAGCCAAGGGCAAGAGAATACATGATGAGAATGGTCAGGCACCAGGATTATGCTGTGGACTGGCTGAAGGAAGCAGGCATGAACCTCGAGATTATGATTGAACTGAAAATGCAGTGTCCAGAAACTGTATGGAAGCATCTCATCACAATGGGGGAGAAGATTGTGGAATGTACAAAGGCATTGAAGAGAGCAATGGAACTCTTGCCCTCAGACCCTGAGGGTGCGAAGGAGAGCGAGAAACAGGTTGAGGTGCTGGAACATAAGATTGATGAAATCTATTTTGCTGCAAAGAAGGATGTGCTGAAAGAGGTCTCAGATGCAAGAACAATGATTGTGCTCAGGGAAATTCTCCATGGAATTGAGAATTCCGCGGACAACTGCAAGGACACCGGGGACATGATAAGAATGCTCATTGTTGCAGGGCTCTAACCTGGAGTTCACCGGAGGAAATAGGATTTTGTTGAAAAAAGGCTTTGTGTGTACCATTGAACACAGAAAAGGAATTATTTTTCTTATGTTGACCTCTGACAGAATAGGAGACCTTCAACTATTTTTCTTAAGTTGAAGGTCTCGTTCCAGGTAATAGCAAAAAAGGAGGGTCATGCGGAGGCAAGAGCAGGGGCTGGGCTCGCCATCAAATCAGTGCCGGAGCAAAAAATTGATTTTGCAATAGCTCTTGCTCTACTACTGATTATTTTTTGCGAACTTAGCGATGTAATTGATGTTGCCGCATTCCAGAATGGCCATTGGTTTCCTCCTGTGCTTGGATGGAATGATGCCTTCTGGTGTGACAACACCGAGATATTCATCTGTTACCTTTTTCGGTCTCTTTTTCACAGGGTCCCATTCGCTGTGCACTCTCCTTGCATAGTATCTTCCATTTTTGATGTCAATCTCAATCCCCTTAGTTTTGTGTTTCAGCACCCATTCTGGAAGTTCTCTTTTTTCTTCATATTATCACTAAAATAGGTAATATGTTAGAAGTATATAATCCTCTCGAGTTTCGTGGGAAAAACGCTCTCCAGCAGGTACAATCACGATAGAAGGAAGTAGGAAACCCCCTGACATATTCCTCAACTTTTAGGAAGTTTCAGAAGGAATTCTTTATATTTTCCGAAAACCCTTTCTATTGAGTCACACCACACAAATTCATCACCGGAGTGCCAGTTCATTCCAGATGGGCCGTAAACCACAGTGGGCCAGATTTCGCCAAATAAATTGAAATCACCGACTGATTGGCCATAAATAACATCACCACCAGCTATCTCAAGAAACTGTTTTACAGCCCCTTTTTCTTCCGTTATGTAAGGTTTGAGAAATGGAACCTTTCGCTTTACAAAACCAACCTCAACCCTGGATTTCAGCCCGAGGTGTTGAATTTTTTGCACAAGTTCTGCCCTTACCTCCTCCGGGTTTTCTCCAACAACATAGTGTCTGTCCACAATGAGCTTACAATTGTCAGGCACGCTCAATGAGCTGGCACCACCCGAGATTTTCAGCACACAGTATGAGCCGGAGCCAAGTTTTTCATGGCTTCCAACGCCCAGTCCTTCAAAGAGTTCCACAATCCTTGCACAATCTGAAATTGCGTTTACTCCCAGATTTGGCCTTGCACCATGCGCTGCCTTTCCGAAAACCTCAATCTCAAACACAACCCTTCCCCTCGCGCCCAGCATCACCTTTTCTCCAGTTGGCTCTGAAATAAGGACAATTTCCGGGGTGCACCCAATCTCCTTCAAATGGCCTATCAACTGGTAAGCCCCGAGCGACTCCCCCTCTTCATCAGCACATGCAGTAAAAACCAGTGGAATTTTTTCACTGAATTCAGCAAAAAGTTGAATGAAGATTCCCAGACCAGCTTTCATGTCGCAGGCACCCAGCCCATAAATTTTCCCATCAATCTCAAAACCACCAAAGGGCTGCTGGGACCAGTTCTGCATCACCTCAACAGTGTCCATGTGTGCGTTCAACAGCACAGGCCCCTTGCCAGTTTTTTTTCCGAAGGCAATCACATTTTTTCTTCCATCGCCTATTTCCTGAAGATAAATTTTTGAGGAATAGGGTGCGAGTTTCCTGTAAATAAAATTGGCAATCTCAGTTTCAGAGCCAAGCACACTGGGAATTCGCACGAGTTCCTTTGTTAGTTCAACGGCTGGCAACATTTTTCTCAAACTCTATCTTTTCCACAATTCGCTCCCTTTCCTTTGCCTCCACAGTGCCCACAACCTCCAGGTAGTCCTTTATTCCTGAGGTTTTGATTTTCGGCCCCAGAACTTCCTGAATCTGGAAAAGGCCTGCAGAGCATGTCATCTCAATCTCAATCCGTACTGGCTTCTCAATTCCTTCCTTTATTTTCACCCGTTTTATTGCAAGGGCTGAAACTGAGTGGATGTCCACCTTACCCTTTGAAAATGGCACTCTGGCCCTGCCATTAGCCATATCCGTACCATCGCCCACGGTGACGCAACCTCCCTCAATGCTTATGCACGGCACCTCTTCGTCATGGGTATAAATGCATTCAAAAATAGAGGCCTTGAGCCTTGCAATTTTTCTAGGCTGATAATAGCGGGAAAGCAGATTATCAAGGACACTGCTCAGTAGCAAGATTCCATGGTGGTAGTGCATGTGCCTATGGACACCGTTGCCCACATCATGGAGATAGGTGGCAATGAGCACAACTATCTGGGCATCCTCGTAGGTGCCAGTCATCTCCCTGACAGTGTTTGGGGAAATTCCGCGCTTGTTAAGCAGGTCAAGAATTGCAAGGGCATTCCTTGTAGCGATTCTCGAGTGGGTCAGTCCATGGTCATTGTAGTTAAACCGATTAATTGCTACATTGTTTGCATGGTCAATAAGGCCCTGTATGTATTCATCATGCTCCAGAAACTCAAGAACATCAAGAGCATTGGGATTTTTCTTGAGCCTCTTTTGAATTTCCGAGTAAGCATTCCTTGCATCTGTTTCAGCATCGTAGGCACTAGTTTCCTCCTCAACCATCTTTCCACCTTTCTACGGAGAGGAGAAGATATAGAGAAACTGGTATATAAAGATTAGAATAGGAGTAAGAGCTCACAGCCTTCAAACTATGTCTCACAAAAATTGCAAAACCTTTTATTCAACCGTCTCCTTTTAGCTGTGCCCTCAGAGGCTGGAAATGAGGATTGGGCGGCTATGCCTCAGATGATTCCTTTTCCCGTGCTGAGGGTACACTTTTCCCGTACCATTCCAGAAATTTTTCGAGATGGGAAATTTCCTTTATTTCCTGAATTTTTGCGTAGAACTCTGGAGGTTTCCTGAAGGTTTTAAAGTACCAGTAGATGTGCTGGCGGAACCCTTTAAGCAATTTTGTGCCGTTTATTTCACAGAATTTTCTTGCATGCTCTGCCAGATCAGAAAGAACTGCTTCAATTTCAATTCTCCCAGGCTTGTCCCCGTTGAGAACTCTTATGCACTGGCCCGGAAAACAGGGTCTCCCCATCATACCCCTTGCAACCATCACCGCATCACATCCTGTCTTTTGCATCATTTCCAGGGCTTTTGCTGGAACAAAAATATCTCCGTTCCCAACAACCGGCACACTCAAAATTCCCTTCACAGCCCTTATTGCCTCTAGATTTACCTCACCGCTGAACCCTGCCTTTGCAGTTCTTCCATGGACTGTAACAAATGCAAGCTCGCAGTCAGAAATCCCCTCAAAAAACTCTGCCTGGAATCCGTCCCATCCAATTCTTGTTTTCACACTCACCGGTACTGAGACATTCTTTATTATCTCCTTTATAAGTTTTCTCGCAAATTCTGGCTTTTTAAGAAGGGCTGAACCCGCACCCTGCTTGGTTATTATATGCCTTGCACATCCCATATTAATATCAACACAATCAGCCCCAAGCCTCTCTGCAATTTTAGCTGCCATAACCATTTTCTCAATATCAGAGCCATAGATTTGCAGCCCGATTGGATGGTCCCATTCATAAACCCTGGCGGAAAGCAAATTTGGATTGTGCACAAGAGCATGGGCACTGCACATCTCTGTAAAAACAAGGGTATCTGTATACTTGCGAAGCATATATCGAAAGTCGCCAGAAGTTACAGCAGCCATGGGTGCACAGAGCACCTTTCTCGCAAGAAGTTTCTCCATACCTACAGAAACTGGTCAAGCGAGGTTTGCAATCGCTCTTCCCTTCTTGCCTCCACAAATTCCAGTGCCTTTCGCACCCTTTCCTCAGAAAACTCAAATTCCTCACAGAGAAACTCTACAATTTTCTCAACTTTTGGCAATGACCAGCTAAGTGTGTATGATGTGGAAACATCTGGCTCAAGAAAAATTCTCCTTGCATCCTCATACCCGGGCACTTCTATTTTTTTTATCTCCATCACCTTCTCAATGGACCCATGTTCCTTTATCAGCTTCAACGCCTTTTTTGCCCCAATTCCTTTAACTCCCTCGTTAAAATCAGTGCCAACTAGGATTCCAATATCCACCAGCTGCTCCCTCGTAATCCCATTTTTATCCAGCACATCCTGAAGCAAAATTATCTCAGGTTGTATGTCCACAAACTCCTTCCTCTTTGGCAATTTTCTTCTCCCTGAGATTGCAAGGTTTCGCACCAGGGCTGGACTTCCAAAAAGAAGGGAATCAAAATCCTGGGAACCGCTGTAGTTTGCATCACCCCTCTGCACAAGATAACTTGCCTGTGCTTCTCCATCTCTCGGTGCATCTATCCAGGGAATTCCCATGTAACCAAGCAGTTCCTTTGCCTGTTTCACCATCTCCCTGGTGAGCTGTGCGGTCTGCTGGGCCTTTGATTTTGCCCGCTCCAGGTCTCCCTCCTCCAGCGCTCTTTTCCACTCCTCCATTGCCTTCTCCTTTGCCGCAATTCTCCCCTCTATTGTTCTTCTTTTTTGAGGATAGGGCTCACCATCAAAAACAAAAACTGGTTTAATTCCGAGTTCTAAAAAATTCGCGGTTCTGTAGAAAAGACCTGAGAGGTGAGAGGTAATCCTTCCTCTGGAATCCATGAGCAGTGTTCCGTCGCTCTGGCGGATAATTGCCAGGAACTGGTAAAGAGTGTTGTAACCATCAATTGCAACAATCTTGCCTGAAAAATCCCCTACAGATGCTGTTTTTGGTTCTACAATTGAGGAAATGTCCACGCCCATGAACAGTGCAAGGAAAATGGGATATTTAAAGGTAGTTGGTGGGTCTGTGAACCCATCAACTTAACCCCTTTGACCCTCAAAAATTTTTCCTGGATTTGATGGTCTCGCCCTTACGGGTGTAAGAATAAGGGAGAAGTTCATAGACATAACATTATGTGCTGTTCTGACCCCTGGGAGACCACTTTATACGCTGGCTGGGTTAATGGAAGTTTCAGCAGAATAATCTCTGCTCTTTTGCCCCTCTCGAAAAACTCCTTTCTGCCAAGGAAAAATTTCCAGGGAGTGTCTATTGCCATGCTCAAAATCTTCTCTGGCTCTATGTATCCTTTTAGCCTGCACTTGTAAAGAAACTCCATTTCTCTAAAAATGCTCGGGTCATTGAACATTGCATTGTCTGTCCCAAGCATCACCTCAACACCCTCATCCAGCATTTTCCTGACATCAGGGAAATTTCCAAACAGAAGATTACTTCTCGGACAAACAACAACTGGCACATTTTTTGCACCACAGGCAGCAAAGTCCTCAGGCTCAGCCCTGCACATGTGCACAATGAAATCTGGCCTAAGCGAGAGCACTCTATCTATTGGCTCCCTGATACGCTCGGAAGCATGGAGTGCAAACATCTTGCCCTTCTCTTTGGCCATTGAGCTCAGCATCAAAAGATAACTGTAATCCCAGTCAGAAATTGAACTCATACCAATTCCATCACAACTTGCAAGCAGTTGCTGGATTTCTTCTGGGGTCCCATTTATCGGTCTTCCCAGAATCTTTGCCCCAACCTTGAGCCCTTTCACAGCCCTCCTGAGATTTTCCACGCCCTCTATTCCTTCTTCCCTGAAATCCACAAAACAGGTGGTTGTGGCTGCCATTGCCCTTGCATACTTCCTCATCGCTGCAATTTTCTCAACCTTTGTTTTCTCTCTCAATACTCTGAATTTCAGCCCCTCAGGAGGTGCAACCAACTCCTCCAGACTGCCTTTTGGCTCCTCTTCCACAACTGCATCACCTATGTGCGTATGTGCATTCACAAACTTTGGAATCACGACGCCTGTGTAATCCTCGGATGGAGATACACCAGTATTCACTTCCACAATAAAATTCTCCTTTATTTTCACATAGCCCCTGAAAAACTTTCCATTGCCCTCGTAGAGCATTCCACCAATGCACAGAGTTTTTCGGTTTCTTCCTGCATTCATTTGAAAAGGCAATGAACCACAACATAAAAATATTTCCCCAATTATTGCCCAGCATGGAAGACCCTGACTACGATGTGGTCATTGTCGGTGGGGGCCCCGCAGGACTGGTCCTCGGCAAGGAACTCGGAAAAAACCACAGGGTTCTGATTGTTG
>JAWACX010000045.1:0-11146 GCA_038896575.1 Thermoplasmata archaeon | reverse complement strand
CAACACAGTCTCCGTTACAGCGCCTGCACTCTTCGCAAAAATTCTGGTGCCAAAGACCACACTTCGCTCTGGCGAGGAAATTTTGCTCAGCGTTCTGGTTACCTATGCAGATGGAGGTGGAGTGGAGAATGCAACGGTTTCCCTTTCTACACAGTTGCCTGGCAGATTTGAAAGTGAAACAGGACAAACTGATGTGAATGGCACATTTACAACAAAGTTTGTTGCTGGAAATGTAAATTCCAGTGTCTTTGGGAAAGTAGTGGCAACAGTAAGTGCAGAAGGTTATGAGATTGCAAAAGCAAGCATTTTGCTGGGAATTCTGCCTAAAGAAATGAGAATAACCGTTGAAGTTGATAAACCAGAGGTAAGAGTTTGTGAGAATTTTACCCTGTTTGTCTGGGTAAGGGATGAAAATGGGAAGGGCATAGAGAATGCAAGTGTGAAAATTTGTGGAAACGGAATGGTTGCTGGCGAATACCAGAAATTGACGGATGGAGAGGGCAGGGCTGTGTTTTCCTTCTCTGCTTTGAAGGATGGGAATCTGTTGCTCCAGGTGGTTGCAAAAAAGGAGGGGCATGCAGAGGCAAGAGCTGGGGCTGGGCTCGCCATCAAATCAATGCCGGAACAAAAAATTGATTTTGCAATACCTCTTGCTTCGCTCCTCATTATCCTGCTCTCTGTAGGTATCTGGGTGGAGAGAAGGGTTTCAGAGAGAGAAAGGGCGTGAGGAAAGCGAAACAGAATAAAGGCAGAACTTTTTCAACATATTTTGTGTTTCTCGGTTGAGCCTTTGGTGACCAAGAGAAGACTTTTTAACCCCTTTTCTATTTTGGTATACAGTGGTAATATGGAACCGAATGTGGAAAAGGAAATTGCAGCAGGGAATCGCTTGCTTCAGGAAGGTGACCTGAAAGGGGCGCTTTCAAGGTTCAACAAGGCGGCAAAGCTTGACCCGAATTGCGCAGAGGCCTACTTTGGCATTGCGGAGGCAAGTCTGGGTATTCCGAAGGTAAGTGTTGAGCAAATTCTCACCGCCTATAAAAAGGCAATTGAACTGGATGGGAAAAATCCATACTATTATTCTGCCTACGGCTCTTTCTGTCTGGAAAACGGGCTTTACAAGGACGCGGAAGATGCATATCAACGTGCTGCCGAACTGGATCCAGAAAATTCCATTTACTATCTTTCAGAGTTGAGTGTGGAATACTTCAGGAATGCAATTTCAAAACTGGATGAGGAGGCGAGCAATAAGGAGTATGAGGCAATTTTGAAAAAAACAATGGAATACTTTCTGAAAGCCCTTAACATCACGAAGGAAGATGCAGTCCGTTTGCTCTCTCAATGATTTCCATGTTCCAGGTTGGAGAGGAAGAAATAGACTATGGAGTGCTTTGCATTTATATTATCGGAATGTTTGTTCTGGTGCTCGTGCTCTACATTGTTCTCTACCTTTACACAAGGTTCGGCAAAAAAGGGACGAGGAAGCACTACTGTACCTATTGTGGAAGGCTTACTTCAGTGGAAAGTAAATGCTGTCATGCAGAAATAGAGGAAACTTTATTTAAAAAGATATGCTCTAAATGTAAAAAAGATGCAGTTGTGGTCTGCAAGCGATGTAAAAAAATAATTTTGGAATAAATTAAATTTTTCCTGCCAGATGGCATTCTACAAAGTGGTCCTTCTCCACCTCAATAGGCTGCGGAGCTTCCTGGAAGCAAATGTCCCTGGCATAAAGACATCTTGGATTGAACCTGCAACCTTTTGGAAGGTCTATCGGGCTTGGAAGTTCTCCTTTAATTTCAGCACGCCCATGTTTGTGTGTAGGGTCGGGCACAGGAACCGCAGAGAGAAGTGCTCGGGTGTAGGGATGCTGGGGATTGGATATTACAAGCTCTGTGGGACCAATTTCTACAATTCTCCCCAGATACATCACAGCAATTCTATCGGACATGTATCTTGCAACTGAGACATCGTGGGTTACGAAAAGGTAGGGGATATTGTACTTTGCCCTCAGATCAAGCATCAGGTTCATAATACCTGCCCTGATAGAGACATCCAGCATTGAAACTGGTTCGTCTGCTACAATGAAGTCGGGACGGAGTACAAGAGCTCTGGCAATTGCCACCCTCTGTCTCTGACCACCACTCAATTCATGGGGATACCTATACAAGTACTCTGTTGCTGGTTTTAATTCTGCAGCCTCCAATGCTCTGCATACCAGTTCTTCCCTTTCCTCCATGGAACTCCCGATTTTGTGCACGATGAGGGGTTCGGCAACACTTCCCAGCACTGTGAACCTCGGATTGAGGGATTCGTAAGGGTCCTGAAAGACCATCTGCACCTTCCTCCGAAACTCCTTCAGTTCCTTTCCCTTTATATTTGCAATGTTCTTACCATTGTGAAGTATGGTTCCACTGGTAGGTGTCTCCAGTCTGACAAGAAGCCTTCCCGTAGTGGATTTTCCACATCCTGATTCACCGACAAGTCCAAGAATCTCTCCTCTCCTGATTTCAAAGGAAATTCCATCGACTGCATGGACAACCTTCTTTGGTTTGAAGAGCCCGGCAATCCCCATTTTTACAGGGAAATGCTTAACCAGGTTCTCCACTTTAATCACAACATCTGTTGAAGGGCTCTGGAAGCTCTCCATAGGGATTCCCTCTGCACCTATGCTCACATCCTCACCTCCTCTGCAGAAATTCTGGCATTGAACACCTCGTAGGCAAAGTGACAGGCAGTCCAGTGATTCTTTTCAACCTCAACAAACTCTGGCTCTTTGTCCTTGCAAATGTCCTTCACATACTTGCACCTTGGATGGAATCTGCAACCTGTTGGTGGATTCGCTAAATCAGGTGGAGAGCCCGGAATTGCATCTAAGCGTCGTTTCTTTCCTTTGATACTCGGAAACGCACCCAGGAGGCCTATGGAATAGGGATGCGAAGTGCGGTGGAATATTGCCACAATGTCCCCATATTCAACAATCTTTCCTGCATACATTATCGCAATCTTATCTGCCACTTCAGCAACCACTGAAATGTCGTGGGTGATTATGATCATTGCAATCTGAAATTTCTTCTGCAGGTCTTTGATTTCTTTTAGAATTCTGTCCTGCATAATCACATCCAGTGCTGTAGTTGGCTCATCTGCAATGATCAACTTCGGATTGCAGGCGAGTGCCATCGCAATCATCGCCCTCTGTCTCATCCCTCCGCTAAATTCGTGGGGATAGCCAGTGATTCTCCTGGGATCCAAACCTACGAGCTGGAAAAGTTCAATTGTTCGCTGCTTTGCTTGTTCTCTGGTCATATTTTCGTGCACTCTAAGGGCCTCCATAATCTGGTCTCCAACCTTGTAGACAGGGTTGAAAGCATTCATAGCACTCTGGAATATCACTGATATCTGTTTCCATCGTATCGTCTGCATCCTCGCTTCCTGCTCTTTTTCGAATTTTTCCCTCTTCCTCTCTGCAAAAATTCCTTTGCCGAAATCTGGCATCGCCTCAGCAATCTTTTGGCCATCAAAAAATATTTCACCACCAGCAATGTAGCCGTTGTTTGCAAGAAGCCTCGTTATTGCAAAGGCTGTTGTAGTCTTTCCACAGCCCGACTCTCCAACAAGTCCAAGTGTCTCACCTGCATCAAGGGTAAAGGAAACCCCGTCTACAGCCTTCACTGTACCTTTTCTTATTTTGAAGTAAACCTTTAAATCTCTTACTTCCAGTAGCGGCATGTTCATCTACTCCTTAATCTTGGGTTAATTATTTGTTCCACAGCTCTGCCAACAAGATAGAAACCCATAGAAACCAGTGTAATGCAGAGTCCTGCAGGAATTGTCATCCACCAGTTTCCAACAGCATTGGAGTACTGTGCGTCGTGGAGAATCATCCCCCAACTCACAGAGTTAGGATCACCCAGTCCTATGAAGCTGAGTGCCGCCTCTGTAAGGATTGCGCCAGAGACTGTGAATGTCATGTAAAGCACTGCAAGCGGAACCACATTCGGGAAAAGGTGTTTGAACATTATTCTAAAGTGACTAGCTCCAGTTACCCTAGCGGCATCAATGAAGGGTCTTTCCTTTAGAGAGAGTATTACAGATCTTATCACCCTCGCGATACCGGGCCAGCCAATGAGGACAAGGACATAGATTATGTTCATGATACTGGAGCCCAGGACCGCTGCAAGAATAATTACCAGTGGAAGGAAGGGAATCACTAGGAACACATCCGTAATCCTCATCAGAACCAGGTCAACTGAACCTCCATAGTATCCGCTCACCAGCCCAATTACGGTTCCAAGAAGCATTGAAAGGACCGCAGCAGTAACACCGATGAAAAGCGCAATCTGAGACCCCCACACCAGCCTGCTGAGTATATCTCTTCCTTGCGTATCTGTTCCCAGCCAGTATGTATTGCCTGAAGGATATGTACCTGGCGCAAGTGGTGTTCTCACTTTTTCCGCAACGAACAAAATCCCGTATGTATTTCTATCACAGAGAAGAACAATCTCACCAGTGTCATTTTCATATTTCGTTTCACCACTGCCCGGGTCATAATACTTTCTCACTGTAAACTGCATTTTCTGGCCTGTAGGGAATGGCCTTGAAATGTTCTTTGGGGTTTCAAACTTGTATCTCAAATCTCCTGCTTTCGTGCCTGCTGACTCCAGGAGGCCCAATACCCACATTTCGCGTGTTCCCTCCTTTTCTATCACCAGATAAAGTCTGTCTGTTGGTACTTTGCTGTAGGCGAAAGGCTCCACAAGCTTCCCACCCAAATCCTTTTCCCAGTAGAGTGTGAGATTCATCCATGTACGGTTGTAGAAATATGCCTTTATCTTTCCATTCTCTGAGCCTGCATACACCTGGAACTCCTCTTCATAGGTGACGGCAATCGATGCAATTTCTTCAGTAGAGGTTCCAACCTCATATTTCTGAGGTTTCGAAATTTCCTGAGCATCTAAACGGAAAAGGTAAAGCTTTCCGTCAGTTCCAGCCGCCACTATAGGTGTTCTATTATTGTATCCTCCATAATCCATGTAGAATTTGGAAGTGATTGGAGCGGTTTTTGGACTGGGGTTGAAAGAATAATTTCCAAAGACGCTGAATACCCAATTCTTCGGAAGAGGACCTGGATATACGAGAGAGTAGTTGTATCTCAGAAAGGTTATCCCCTTGTCATGGGTAACAACAAGGAATTTCTGCCCGTTTAGTTGAAGAGGCTCACCCGTGACCGTGATATTGCCTGGTATCACATATTCGTTTCCAGGTGTGAACCCTGGTTCCAGTATTATCTCCAGGTCCCTAACTGTCTGGCCTAAACCTTTTGGCTTTATCATCATTGTGAGTTCGTAAATCTTGCCCTTCTCAGAAACTACAAAAAACGGATACCATAACGCGTTAAATGTGGTGGACTGTGTTGTGCTGATTATTTTCTCGGGAA
The DNA here is from genome assembly GCA_038896575.1 of Thermoplasmata archaeon. Taxonomy (GTDB): domain Archaea; phylum Thermoplasmatota; class Thermoplasmata; order Lutacidiplasmatales; family SKW197; genus SKW197. The sequence continues at coordinate 5,709 of JAWACX010000045.1, read as the reverse complement.
ACGAAATACCCGCAATCCTATCAAGGTACTGATTTCCCTCTGGGTAGACAATACAATTTATCTCTGTTTTATACCTGAAGTGGTCCAGGAAAATGTAGAGTTTCCCTCCCTGGGGTGTGTTAACGCCGGCAATGATTGTGATGTTTGATCTCTCACTCTTGCCATACCACACGAGGTAGGCATAGACCACATTTCGGACTGGAACACCATCAAGAGTTTGTTTCCACATCACGGACTTATTCTCTATCCCAATACAGTAAATCATGCCTTTCTGCCCGTCAGTGGTGAAAATGTATGCTTTGTATATCATTTCACCTACAGTGGGAACCGAAGAAGGATATCCAACAAGCGTGTTCTCAAAAGCGGCGGTCTCTGTTTCTGATTCCACGCCTGTGAGAATATCACAATATGGAGCCACCCAGTGCATCGGATCCCTTAGATTAAGAAACGGTGCAAGGATTGCAATAACCACAAAGAAAAGAATGATCCCAAGGCCAATAAGACCTGTAATGCTTTCACTGAACATTTTCCAGCTGTTCTTTAGTATCTTGACAATATCCCTCATTTTTTCTTTTGTTCTTCTTGATACCATTTTTTTCACCTCACAGTCTAACTCTTGGGTCCAGGTAGGCATATAGCATGTCCGCAATCACATTGCCTACAATGGTAAGAATTGCAAGGATATAGAAGACACCCTGTGCAACAGGATAATTCTGGGAAAGTGTAGCCTCTACAAGCCAGTATCCCATACCTGGCCACGAGAAAACAGTTTCTGTGAGAACTCCTCCGCTTACAATCCCTCCTACACTCAAAGCCAGTGCGGTCACAACTGGTAGCATTGCATTCCTTGCAGCGTGCTTGTACAAAATTGTTCTTTCTTTCAATCCTTTGCCCTTGGCAGTCAAAATATAGTCTTCACCCATCACCTCTAGCATCGAATTCCTCATAAGCAGAACATCGCCTGCGAGGTGTGTTATTGTGAGGGTAAAGAGAGGTAGTGTAAGATGCCAGAGCACATCCTTGAAGTATTCAAAACCTTCTAAGGGCTTCTCAGTGGTCGGTGATTGAAATCCTCCTGGTGGAAACCATCCTATCTGGTTCGCAAATACCCATATTAAAATCATCCCGAACCAGAAAAGGGGCATTGAATAGAAGAACAGACTTACAACGATAACAGAAAGTTCCATTCTGCTTCCCCTTCTCCACGCAAGGAGAGCACCTAGGAAAATCCCAAGTGCATATGCAATTATTGTAGCACTTCCGAAAAGGAGCACTGTGGGCCCAATCCTTATCGCAATCCCTTCTGTTACTGGTTGCTGGTTGGAGAAATCGTTTCCAAAGTTGAACACCAGCATATCCTGCATGTATCTTGCAAGCTGGGTAAAGAAGTCAGTTCTGATGTAGGAGGTGACCTTGATATCAACTCGGATGCTCCCGTTCATGTTTAATGTGAGGAACTTGAAGACCACAAGATTCTTATCGTTACCCCTGGCCTGAACCCCTGGGTTTGACGGAATTGTTAGGATGAGTTCACTTCGATCAAGTGGGTAGGCCTCACCATGAAGATATATAACATTTCTGGCCGTTGTGTTCTTGAGTGTGCTGTTGATTACTATCACATTTTCAAGTGTGGAGTTTACAATCACAGAATCAAATATCTTCCCATTTGAAATGTTAGAGTTTGTGATGTTCGTCTCGGAGCCTACAATCATTGAGGCAACAACAGTAGAGTTGTTTGTTGTCGGTGTTGGTCTGTGCTGAGGGTCATTTTGCTCGGGCCAGATACTCTTACCTGTGATATTTTCATTGCAATACCATATTTCATTTTCAATTGTTGATTTGTAAATGTTGCTTGTTCCGATGAGAATACTGTTTCTAACTGCTGTGATGTATGGATACAAAGTTGACCTGACTACCAAAGAATCCTGCATGGAAGTTCCCTTTTCATTTAGTGAACCTCCACAGTCCATGATTGTATTATTTTCACCCTTTATCAATGTTGGATCAATCGTGTTGTAGCCGAGGAGCACATTTCCATTTGTTGCGGATTTAGAAAGCCATGGTGTCCTGCTCCCTACATCAATGTAGGTCTCATTCGCCTCAATGATTCCATCCTTCGCTACCCGTCCATCTAAGAATACTCCAGCTGCAACCATCAACCCTTTTGTGAGGGGCCTAATTCTGATCTCAAACACAAACCATTCTTCCTGGGGGTTAGTGACTGTGGCTCTGATTTCATTTTTAGAGTTTGAAAAATTCTCTGGTGTGAGGCTGGTATATGGTGTAGCAAATTCCTTTGTGGTATTGCTAACAAAAATTTCGTCATGCGAGACATCCATTGTATAGTTTTCTACAATGTAATATTCTTTCTTCTCCTCAAGTCCATACTGGACTGCCTGAATATGTTTTCTTTCTGGTGAGGCTTTTGGTTCTACAGCGAGCCTTGTTGGGTCACCTGGCATAACTCTAAAAATCGTGAAGAGCAGTACCAGCACGATCAGCAGCGTCACTATAGAGTACACCGTTCTCTTTATTATAAAGTCTTTCAGGCCCATATTCATCCTCAACCCCACAAATAAATAGTGCTATATATTGTTTACCATTGCCAATACCTGAATTTTGCCAGAAAGCTTGTCGGAAAGATGTTGGAAAAGTATATATCACACTATCTTAATACCCGAAAGAGGTGGATATATATGACGGGATTGTTGAAGAAAAACCCGCTTAAGGCGTTGAAAGGTGAAAGTGCGGTGGCAGAGCCAGGAACTTATATAGACCTGGGGCAGATGGTATTTGAGGACGAGGCAAGTGCCCTCCAGCCTGCAAAGGCAGTGGTGAGGCTTGCGGAAATTCTCAGGTATGAGGATGTTCATGCTGTGCTGGGGGAGATTTACAAGGGCAACATCATTATTCTAGATGTCACTTCAGTTGCAAATGACCAGCTTACGATGAAGCGCATCACTGTAGAGCTGAAGAATGCGGTTAAAGAGACAGGTGGAGACATTGCAGGAGTGTCAAAGAACCTGGTGATGGTAACACCAGCTGGAATCAAGATTGACCGCCAGAAGATGAAACTGGGTCTCTGAAAATTACTCAGTGCGGAGGATGAGGGTAACAATATCATCATCCTCCAGTTTATGGTTTAGTCCGACTCTCTGCCCCGGATGCTTTGCACTTTTTCCCCACACACATGCATACCGAAACCTGTTTTTAAAATCCCGATGGATGGCATTGCACACATCCTCTATTGTTGCTCCCTTTCTCAAAATCAGCGGTTCCTTGGTATCAACCTCACCTCCCTGTGGCTTCAGATAAATACGGATAAACCCAAGGGCTGAATAGAGCCTTTCTTTTAACATTTCAAGATTGATTTCTTTTTCAGAGGAAATTGGGATTACCTCAAAACCTCTGGCTTGAATATCATTAACCAAAGTTGCTACCGTATCCTCATCCACCAGGTCAATCTTGTTCAGAATGCAGAGGGCAGGAATGTACACACGGTTTTGGGCGAGAGCATCAATCAATCTCTCCTCAGTCACATCTTCTCTGATAACGACATCAGCATTTATATAACCCATTTCCCAGACTATCTCCTTCACTAGTTGTTCATCCATTCTTGTTAGGGTTACAGTGGAGTGAACCTCTATTCCTCCTCTGTCCTTTTTTGTTATTGTCACATTTGGAGGTGCCTGATTGAGCCGAATTCCTGCTTTGTAAAGTTCAGTTGTGAGCACATCCAGATCATGGTTAAAAACATCACAGACAAGGGCAATGAGGTCCGCAGACCTTGTGACAGATAGAACCTCTCTTCCCCTCCCCCTGCCTGATGCTGCTCCTGAGACAATTCCAGGCATATCCAGAATCTGAATTTTTGCACCTTTGTGAATCAGCATCCCCGGGACTATGGTTAATGTGGTAAAATCATAACTACCAACTCTGCTCTCTGCATCAGTAATCTTGTTAAGGAGTGTGCTCTTGCCCACACTCGGGAAGCCAAAGAGCGCGACAGTCGCATGCCCGGATTTTCGCACGGCATAGGCCTGCTTTCCCCTTCCAATCCCTGCACTTCTTCGCTTTTCAAGCTCCTCCTGGAGCCTTGCAAGCCTTGCCTTTAATCTCCCGATATGATGTTGGGTTTTCTTGTTGTACTTTGTGTTTTTGATTTCCTCCTCTATCTGCCGAATCTCCTCTTCAAGGGTCATCCTATAAGAGAGAAACATGGAATTAATTAAGGTTACTGATAAGGCTCCTGTCCAGCGGTGTTCCTCAAAACATTTATATCACAAAGGCAGTTTCAGAGCATGCACAGGATTGTGAAGGTCTCGGTGATTTGGTTGATGCTGGGCTTGCTTGTGGTGCACATTCCCTTGATGTGGGATGGAGACAGCAGCGCTAGGAGCCCTCAGCTCCTGGAAAACATTGAGAGTTGGGAAATAGTTGCCGGGAGTGTGTTAGACATCCAAACATTGAATCCCTGTGTTGCCTCTGATGAACACACTCAGAGAGTTCTCTCCCTGGTTTATGACTCCCTTGCCTACATTAACAGAACAACTGGAAGTGCAGAGCCAGGTCTTGCTCTTTCCTGGACATCCTCTGACGGACTTACCTGGATTGTAAAATTAAGGGAAAATCTCAAATGGCATGATGGCACAAATCTCACTGCTGATGATGTAGTTTTTACCTACAACTTCCTTTTAAACCCCGAGAACCCCTTAAAAACATCAGAGTATTTTTCATTCTTGAAATGGGTCAGGATTCCCGGCACATCAGACAAAAACGAAGATTACTGGGAGGCTGTGCAGAAGGTTGATAGAAGCACAGTCAAATTTGTGCTTAACAAAACAGTCTGGGACTTCGGGATTACAATCCTCTCCTTACCAATCCTGAAAAAAGAAATTTGGAAGGAGCACTGGGGAGACGCTACATCTTGGAACCTGGACCATGATGTGACAACAGGCACCTCTAAAAGCATCGGGAGTGGCCCTTACAAACTTATCTCATGGAAACCCGGCAGGGAACTCATTCTTGTGCCAAATCCAGATTACCACAGAACCGTGAAGTCCAGCATAAGGATTTTGAAATATTCCTCCTATCCAGACCTTCTTGAAGGTGTGAGGAAAAGAGAAGTATCTCTGGTATTTCATCCAGTTTCTCTAGAATTCCTCCCAGAGTTCACCCAAATTGGCTCATTTTCGGCATTTCCCTACAGGGCCAGAGAAATCACATTTTTGGGCTTTAATCTGGAAAAATATTTTGAAGGTTATGACGAGGGTTCTGGTTATCAACAAAGGAGTTCAATTGACGACCCTGTGACTTATCCAGTTAAGGCTGCTGGTGCAGATGCGGGTCTCCAGTTCAGAAACGCCGCGGGATATTTGCTCCCAAACAACCTTGTTGAGGTGAAATATCCAAACATTCTTCTCTGGGAGAATTCCATTGTGCAGAGAGGAAGCCAGTACTACAATGCCTCTGTAAAAAGCTACTCCCAGGACATTGAGGAGGCAGTGAGATTGCTGAACATTGCGAACTACAAGGATGCTGACGGAGATGAGTGGAGGGAGGATTACAGTGGGAGAAAAATGGGCCATGAGGGGGTGGTAAAGATATACTTTGTGCATTACCTGTGGCGGTTAATGAGAAGGTCTTCTCTGTACTAGAACTCAATGCTCAAGTAATAGAAGCCGTTAACAAAGTATTGGTGGTAAAAGC
>JAWACX010000044.1:0-11164 GCA_038896575.1 Thermoplasmata archaeon | reverse complement strand
GTATGTGGAAACTATTCCTCTGCAACTGGCTGGAGCGATGTGAAAACTGATTTTTATAAGGGAGGCATGTTCCTTCTCATCCAGAAAAATTCTCTTATTGCAAAAGGGGACACTGTACAGATTTCAGGCACTGGTTTTGCGTTCAGTAGTTGCACGATAATGTAAGTTTTTGGATTCTCAGGCCTGTGAACGCCCGGGGCATAGCAAAATATAAATCCAAGAATTGAATATAGTGGAATAGAGCAAGGTGATTTGATGATGAATGGGTATGTTCACACCTATGTTAAAGGCCTGGATGAGCGGATTGAGGGAGGAATCCCGAAGGGGCACATTGTGCTTATCTGTGGCCCTGCTGGGAGCATGAAATCCTCTTTCACATTCAACATAATGTACAACTATGTCAGGGAGAGGAGAGGAAAGGCACTCTATCTTACGCTGGAGCAAAGCAGAGAAAGTTTGATAAAGCAGATGAAGAAACTCAATATGGACCCTGATAAGTTCAAGGAGGACATTGCGATTCTGGATATTGCCTGGCTGAGGAAGGAACTGGAGGAAAGCGGCGAGAAATCAATCAACTGGTTTGACTCTGTGCAGAAGCAGCTTGTAAGCTACAGGGAGTTTATTGACTACGACCTCCTTGGCTTTGACTCTCTGGATGCCCTTTACACCCTCTCAACCCTGGAAAATCCAAGAAGTGCCCTCTTCTTCTTTTTTGAAAAGCTCAGGGCAATGAAAATAACTGCCCTGATAATCTCAGAGATGAGCCCGGAGAGATTGCACTTTGGAAAGTATGGTGTTGAGCCATTCCTTGCGGATGGAATAATCCACCTTGACCTGGAAAGGGTGGGGAAAACAGTGGGGAGATTTATCAGCATTGTGAAGATGCGAGAGGTGAAGCATCCCACAGATTATTTCCCATTGCTTGTTGATGCCGAGGGCTTCAAGATTGTGACAAGGTAATCTAGATGAACTTTGATGAATGGGAGCCAGTATACCTGCAGATTCTGAAGGAGTTTGGTTTTTCGAGATTGGAGGATGAGGTTGCAGGAGTGACCCTTTTCAACCTTTTAGCTGGAAAAAATCTTGTGAAACTGCAGGAACTGGAGGGATTGATAAGGGAGAAAACGGTTTGCGTTGTTGGAGATGCACCTGGGAGCATTGATAAACTGCCTGATGCAGAGCTTTACATTGCTGCAGACGGTGCCACAAAGAAATTGATTGAGTGCAAAAAATTGCCCGGGATAATCACGACTGACCTTGATGGTGATGTGGGTGTAGAGATAAAGGCAAATGCGAAAGGGAGCATTGTTATAATTCATGCTCATGGAGATAACATTCAGGCACTGGAAAAATATGTACCAAAATTCAGAGGAAAGATTCTTGGTTCAACCCAGTCAACCCCATACACAAGGTTGGTGAACTTTGGGGGTTTTACAGACGGTGACAGGGCAGTTTGTCTTGCATCGCATTTCAGGGCAAGGGAAATCCTGCTGAAGAATTTTGATTTTGAAGATGTTTCTGCTGAAAGGCCAGAGGACAGGGAGGTTAAACTGAAGAAACTGAGATGGGCAAGAAAAATAATTGAGGAATGTAGCAAAAAAACTGTAATCAAGTTTGTTTGACTTCCTGGGCTTCAGTCTCAGCTTTTTTCTCAGCCTCCTTCCTTTCCTCCTCCCGTTTCAGGAGATATTCTTCTATAAAGACCAACTTCTTTGTCTTGAACCTCTGCCTTATCTCCAGAATAAGCCTCGCCTTTGCAGTCACCCATTTTAAATCCAGGATTGCACGCTCCGGCACCTTTATTTTCGCATCCGGACCATGAACCTCAACCTCAAATCCTTCTGAGGAGCCGTAGAGCATCTCAATCAGTGCCTGAATTTTCTCTGTTTCAGTGTGCAATACCTTCTCAACCCTGAGGGAAAACTTTACCTTCTTTCCCGCGTAAGGATGGTTAAAGTCAACTCTCACCCTGCCTGCAGTGATTGTAACAATTTTTCCCTCTCTTGCAACACCGTTCTCCTCCCGAATCGTGATTGTCTTTCCAACCTCTAGTGTTTCCCTTCCCTCCCTGAACTCAGGTAGGCTCAGAATCTGGTTGAGCGGGAGTGCCCTTATTAATTCTGGCTTTCTCTCTCCATAGGCATCCGCAGGCTCAAGCACAATCTCGTAGGTTTTGCCTGGCTCTGCATCTCTCAGCACCTCCTCAACCTTCGGGAGAAGCTTTGTTCTTCCAAAACATACGATTTCTGGCTTATAACTCACATCAGGGGAGAAAATATTCTCCTTCTCAGCCAGCTCTTTTGAGGTTGTCATCACCAGTGTTTCCTTGTTCTCCGGTGTGTACACATACATGTCTGAGTGCAGAAGGAGAAAATCCCCGTCCTTGTATCTATGTTGCTTTTCTTCCCCAGCTTCAGTTTTTTGTTCAGCATTCTCTGTCATGGAAATCCCGAGTGGTTGCATACACTTTTCCAATATAATTTTATCGCTATGGTCAGGACTTCGGAAGGTTTTGTTTGGTGTAAAATGAAACACCAAATTAAATTCAACGAACATTGGAAACAGAAGTCCTTATATATGCGGAGGGAATTGTGTGTGGTGTGATGAGCATGGAACATAAACTCGGAATTGTTGTTGTGGTTGTAGTCTGGGCCTTGATTGCCGGGCAACCTTTCTCCCTGAATGCGGAGAAAAGTGTGGAACCAGCAAAGATGTTGATTGAAAAGGGAGCAGATGTGGAAAGCCAGATAAAACTCCTTGGTGGAAGGATAATTGAGGAATATGCTAGCTTCTACCTCATCGAGGTTCCAAAAGATGCTGTGGTTAATCTCGGAAAATACACAATGAGCACTGAGCTTTCTGATACAATTGCGTTGAACTGGGCAGAATTCAGAATCCAGAATCCACCAGAAATCCCACCAGAACTTGCGTTGGGTGATGAGGGAAACTATGAGTACTGCATCCTTCAGATGAGAGGGCCTGTAAAGAGTGAATGGATTTCTGAGGTGAGGGAAAAAGGGTGTGTGGTGTATGATTACATTCCCCACAACGCCTTTGTTGTGAAAATTCCGGGCATGGCTAGAGCGGAAATAGAGTCACTGCCGTTTATTGAGGGCTGCACAATTTACCAGCCAGTATACAAACTCTCCTATCTCCTGAAGGAACTGCCTAAAGAAAGCATAGAAATCTGGATTGAACTCTATCCAGATGTGGATTGGAAACAGGTTGTTGACAGGCTTCTCATCTCAGGTGGGGAGGATGTTGCAGTGCACAGAGAGAGTGATGGAAAAATAACCACGCTTATCTCTGCAAGGGTAACACCCAGCCTCTTCCGTGTGCTCCTGAAGTGGCCAGAGGTTTACCTTGTAGATAAAAGGCTTGAGCAGAAGATAATGAATGATGTGGCTGGTGAGATAGTTAGGGCAAGGACTGCCTGGGATGCAGAGAACACGGGCTTTGGCATTGGTTTGATGGGCACGAACCAGATTGTTGGCGTCTTGGACACAGGCCTTGACACTGGAAATCTAAATACACTTCGTGGTGATTTTCGTCTCGGCCCTCTCGGACAGCGCGTGGTTAGCTTATCCGCAGTTTCTGGTGTTGATGCGGATGATGAGGATGGACATGGAACCCATGTTGCGGGCTCTGTGATGGGAAACGGGTATCTCTCTGAACAGTACTACGGTGGTGATGTGAATGACCGCAATTATCTGCTTGGCTATGCTGGAATTGCACCTGAGGCAAAGCTGGCATTTCGCGCCTGCGGGACTTCCTCTGGAGGAATCTCTCCCAACATGAACTATTATAATGACCTCCAGTACCTTTACAATCAGGGTGCAAGGATTACCTCAACGAGCATTGGTTCAGCGGTGAATGGTGCCTACACAACGGATTCAAGGAACATTGACCTGCTAGCCTGGACTTACAAAGACCTTACGATTCATTTCGCAAACGGAAATGAAGGGCCTGGAGCTGGCACCGTTGGAAGTCCAGCAACAGCAAAGGACCTGCTTGCAGTTGGCGCCTCAATGAATCTCCGGCCAGAGATGGGTTCTGATGGAATGGATGCAAATGCTATGGTGGACTTTTCAAGCAGAGGCCCCTGCACGGATGGAAGAATTAAGCCAGACATATCGGCACCCGGGACCTGGATTGTTTCAGTTGTTTCTGCAGCCTCAACCCAGGCCTCTGGAACTTCAAACGAGAACTGGGGCTGGGGAGCAGTGCTTGACACAAATGGCGATGGAAAACCAGAGTATGAATACATGGGCGGAACTTCTATGGCAACCCCGATAACTGCTGGCTCAAGTGCCCTTGTGAGACAGTATTACACAGATGTTGTTGGAATCACCCCGAGCAGTGCCTTGATAAGGGCAACACAGATAAATGGTGCTGTGGATATGGGTTATGGATATCCAAGCAATGAGCAGGGCTGGGGAAGGGTAAATGTAAAGGAAGCTGTTTTCCCGACGCCACCAAAATCCAACATATTCTTTGATAGCCCCTACAACTTTACTTCCAGCGGCCAGTCATGGAGTACCTCCCTCAGTGTAGTCTCTTCCGCTGTGCCCTTGAAGCTCACTCTCACCTGGACAGATTATCCGGGCTCTACATCCGCTGCCTACGCGCTCGTAAATGACCTTGACCTGAAGATAGTTTCGCCTGATGGCAAGGAATACCATGGGAACTATTTTGTGAATGGTGTTTCTGCTGAAACAACAAGTGTATGGGACAGGAGGAATGTAGTGGAGGTAATATATCTTCCCAATCCAGTTCCAGGAACTTACACAGTGCAGGTTAGCAGTTATTCTGTAGCCCAGCAACCCCAGCCCTTTGCCCTCGTTGCAAGTGCAGATTTCGGGCCAAGGAAGAATTACAGCATTGGGATGAACTATATCGGTCAGAGTGCCTACAGGGTTGTGCCAGGGAGCACTGTTGTGGCCCATTTCAGCGTGATAAATTATGGAACGAATGCCGACACGATTACCTTAACCACCCAGGCTCCATCTGGAATTTCTCCAACTCTTTCAGCAAACGCCCTCGTGATGGCCTCTGGAGAAAACAGAACAGTGAGCATGCAGGTCACGGTGCAGAGTTCCATGAGTCCAGGCACATACTCTGTTGGAGTTACTGGCGTCTCTGCTGGAAATTCCTCTCTTAAGGCAAAACTCACCTACACAATAGATGTGCTTGCAACCGGGCTTCCATATCCAATCCAGGTAACAACAAACTTGAGCGGACAATATCAGCCGGCGATTGCAATAAGCGGAAGCACAATCTGGATTGCTTACAAGTCCCTGGATGGCGGTGGAAACATCTATGCAAGAACCTCTTCAGATGGCGGTAATACCTGGACTGAGTACAGGGTGAGCAGCACAAATGGCAGTTGTGAGGAGCCCTCAATAGCGATAGAGAGTAACGGGAGGCCAATTGTTGCCTGGGTGAATGGTCTGAGTGTGTACACTGCCCGATTTGACGGGACAAAATTCGTGGAAACACTCATGCACACTGCTGGCTCCAGCGGATTTGTGAGAACCGCAAAGGTTGTAGCCCAGGGCACTGCTACCTGGTGCTTCTTTGAGTATTACGATGGTTCCCAGTGCGACATCTACCAGCGGAGAAGCGTGAATCAGGGACCATGGAGCGCTGCAGGACCGGTTGGTGTCTCAAGTGTGACAGGAAACCAGTTTATTGAGGATGCTGCTGTTGACACCTCAGGCAGATTATGGCTTGTTTATTATCAGAACGATGGTACCACAACCTACAGAAACATTTATTATAGAACAGTTCCATCTGGCTCCACAGCATGGACGGCACAGGCCCTGGTTGAGGGTGTCCAGGGTGCAGGTGATGACAGGGTTCCCGGTGTGGGAATCGGTCCCGACGGAAAAATCTGGATTGCTTGGTATACCAATAGAACAACAAACAATGGAACTTACCAGATATTCCTGGGTTACTTCGCAAGCTATGGCTCTTCATGGTCCGGGACTCTCGGACCATTTGGAGGAAGCACGGGTTATGCGAGAAGGCCTGCAATTGCCCATGATGGAACCAATGTCTGGGTTGTTTACACAGAAAGCTCAAATGCCTACAATCAACCAAATATCCGTGTTTTCTACAGCTCAAATAACTTTGCCAGTGTTACCTACAAGAACATCACAGCTGATGCCTATAACAAGGGCTGGCCAGATGGTGTTGCTTCTGGAAGTGAGCTCTACATCACCTATCACTCAATGAGTGCTTTCGGAAACATGGACATATTCCTTGCAAAGGTGGGTTCTGCTGCAGGTGATAACCAGGCGCCTCTAACCTATAATCTCAACCTGAATCGCACCTACATTCCTTCTGGTGCTCAAATAAACCTCACCTGTATTGCAGACGATACGCTCACAGGCTATTCAAACATTGCAGACTGTGAGTACTTCATTGACACAACGGGGACATCTGGCGCTGGAACCAAATTGCTTCCACTGGACGGCTCCTACAACTCCCCACTTGAAACATGCCATGCCATACTTAACACCCAATCTCTTGGCGGAGGCCTCCATACAGTCTATGTCCATGCAAAGGATGCAAACGGATACTGGGGCCCCTATGCCAGTATTTCCTTCACGATTGACAGTGCTCCACCCGCAATCACCCACACTCCAGTGAGCAGTGCAACAGAGGGAGAGGATGTCCAGATAAACGCAACCATCTCAGATAATTATGGAGTGGCCTATGCAAGACTTTATTACAAGAAGCATACAGAGCCCACTTACCTCGTAACCACAATGACAAGGACAACAGGAAATAATTACACTGCTACAATACCTGGAAGCTTTGTGGTAGCACCTGGCGTTGATTATTACATAGAGGCCGTTGACCTTGCAGGAAATTCAGCTACCCATGGTTCTCCTGCCTCACCACACTTTATCAGCGTAGCCAGCACTCCTGAAGCCGGGGCCCTCTTCCTCCTGCTCTCTCTCCTTGCCTGTGCTTTCTCCCTGCTGCGGAGAAGGAATGTCTGAAACCTCTTTCATTTCCCAACCTTTTCCATAACCTATATATTTAGGATTTGCATACGGCAATGCATAGGTGATGGCTTGGATAGAATAAAAACCTTCGTCGAAGGACTTGATGAAGACCTCAGTGGTGGGCTGCCTAGAGGCCACATAATCCTTATCACAGGGACACCTGGGACAATGAAGTCCTCACTTGTTTTGAATATCCTGTTTCATAACGCGGTGACAAACAACATGAAATCTCTTTATATCTCAGTGGAGGAAAGCAAGGAAAGTTTGCTCGCCACAATGAGGAATCTGGGCATGGAACCTGTTGATGAAAGGAAGCTTTTCATAGTTGATGTGGCAAAGCTCCGTCTTGAACACCAAGAGGCTGATGAAGCAAGGGACTGGCTGAAAATTCTAAAGGAATACATCTTCAGGAGGGTGAGAGATGAGAAGTTTGAAATTGTTGCAATAGACTCCCTTACAGCCCTCTATTCCCTGGTGAGCTTCACAAATCCAAGGAATGAACTTTTCCATTTCTTTGGTTTTTTGAGGGAGTTGGGTGTTACAGTGCTCCTAATCTGTGAGGCGGTAAGCGAGGAGAGTTCCTTTGGGCTCTACCGTGAGGATTATCTTGCAGACGGGATAATCCAGCTTAAGTTCACATCGCTTGGTGAGAGCGATGTTTCCTTGAGAATAAGAATAGTGAAGATGCGTCATACAAAGGTTCATCATGGATACAAGGCTTTGATAGTGAGAGACGGAAAGTTTGTGACCACACCTGTGATTGCAGAATGACTACCTTCGCTTAATTTTAGCTCCAAAAAGTATTGCTGCTATTACTGAGATTGCCTGAATAACCGTAAAGCTTGGTGTAGTATTCACAGGCTCCTCTTTGTCAAGGTGAATCCATACTGTGGTGGTGTTTCCAGATGTGACACTCACAATTTCCCTTTTGTCCTTGTATCCTGCGGATGAGACAAGAAGAAAGTAAACCCCTTCCTTCAAACCAGTAATTTGAAATTCTCCCATTGAATTAGAGATGACAGAAATCTCGGTACCCTCAACAGTTACTGTTGCACCAGGGATTGGGTTTCCGTCTGGGTCCATCACATAACCCGTGATGTTGCCAGGAGGTGGAATGTATTTCTCCAGTTCCACAATTCCTATGTCTGTATTTTCATCAGCAACCACTGTAACATTCTCCAGCTGCAGGGTTACATAACCCTCTTTTGCAAAGGTAAGCCTGTAGAGCCCCTCTGGAACCTCTGTGATGAAAAAGTAGCCAGTCTCATTTGTGAGCCCGCTCTTTATTTTTTTTGTCCCATTATAGACACTCACCAGGACTCCGCTCAACTCACTTCCCCACTTTTCCTTTACTATTCCAGAAATCCCACCAGTGCCACTGCTTGTTCCAAAAAAGATGTTTACCTCTGTTTTTTCAACAGAGGACAGGCACACACTCAGCTCAGCACTACCGTAGTAATAATGCCTGGCCGCAACATGGTATTCCTCGCAGGAGAGGCCTGTTACAATGTGGAAATAACCCTCTGAATCTGTCCATATTCCAGTTGAGGTTGTGAATGGGAAAGAGCGAATAAATTCAATGTGCACATCTTCAACTGGCTCTGTAGTTTTTCTGTAATATGCATGACCATAAACCTCCGCACTTTTGTTCAGACTCACAGCGTAAAAATTCGTTGTACCCTGATGGATTGAAATCAGATTTTCAAAGAATCTCTCCTCACAACCGGGTGCATTTCTCAGGAGCAAACTGTAAGTTCCCTCAGCTAGATTCTGCCAGCCATCACCGAAAACAAGCGTTCCATCGGCACTGGAACTCCTGGATTCACAGATTGTGTAACTCTCACCTGATTTTTGGACAAGATATCCCATTGCACCAGCTATCCTTCCACCAGCATAATCAGTAAGATTTACTACAGCCCTTCCTGCCTCTCTGAGCGTGAAGTTGAAGTCCTCAACCTCAAGGATTGTGGTTAAATCCACCTCTCTGCTCACAGGAATGCAGCCTGGCGCACGACTCTCTACCCTGTATATCCCGGAAACGAGATTTGTATCCAGTTTGTAGAAACCTTCCTGGCTGGTGTAGAGCTTTTCAATACTTCTGCCTCCAGCATCAAAGATTTCCACACTCCCTAATAATGGCTGTCCGGAAACAGTGCGAAGATAGCCCGAAACTGAACGGGATTTTTGTAGATTCAGGTCAACCCATGAAATTTCTCCTGCAGTTATCTGCACAGTTTTTTCCTCCCAGATGTGGTGAGGGGCTTCTGCTCTCACAGTATATGTGCCAGTCCTGAGAGATGGCGAGGATATGGAGAAAAATCCAGATGTATCAGTTACACCAAAGGCAAACATTCCCTCATCATTGCTGAGTGTGACCATTGCATCAGCGAGCGGACCATTTTCATCTGTCACATTTCCACGGAGAATGCCCGCGGGTTCCAGAATAAAATCCACGTTGTTCACAACCCCTCCTGGAACTGCAATTGACACATTTAGGGCCCCGCTGTTCAACCAGGAGCCAGTTGAGTTCTCCTGTGGAAACACCTGAACCTTGTAAGTGCCAGGAGCAAGTTCTGTGTTGAGCACATACTCTCCATCTTCATCAGTTAAATCCATGCAAACCGGGTAACCATCTTTATCAAAGGCATAAACCCTTGCATCTCTCACCCTCTCCCCTGTATTTCCACGAACTGTTCCTGAGATAATGCCAGAGTTCGGAAGCGTTAAATTTACAAATGTATCTGTACCCTTGCTCACACTGAGATTTTCAGCGAGAATCGAGGAAAGATAGCCAGTTGCTGAGGCATGAATTTCGTACCCAGAGCCAGGATAAAGCTGTTTTTCAAAATCTGATGAGGTGAACCGGAAGGCACCACTTTCATCGGAAATTGCACAGAGTTCAACATTAAACTTAGGATTTGAAAGCACAAGTGTGGCATTCTTTACCGCTTCTCCCCCACTCCCCCAGACCTTTCCAACAACACCACCAGAGCGTTCCAGCACAAATGTATAAGAATTTCCAGCCACACAATCATGTTTGCTCCTGTGATAATATCCGAGTGCACTCACCCTTATATAGTACATTTTGCCAGGTTCAACATTCATGAACTGAAATAGTCCGTTTGCATCTGTCGTGGTTGTGTATTCTGTGCCTGTGGTGTATTCCAGAGCACTCACAGTGGCATCTTTTATTCCGTTACCGATAACATCGTACACATAGCCAGTTAAAACTGTTGTCCTGGATTCAGCAACAGCCAGGCTTGGGCTGCCCTGATGTAGATTTAGAAATAAGAGAAAGAGCAGGAGAAGGACAAACTGAACTCTCATTCAGCGAGCCTCCACCTTTTGCACCATCCGGTTCAATCTTTCTAGCTTCTTCTGCGCCCCAATCTGATTGTATATTCCCTTCAAGGTTTCAAAAATTCTCAGGAGTTCAACTCTGTCATTCATTTTTAGGCTCAGTCTGAGAAGCGCTTCATGGACCTCTACTATTTCCATCAGATTTCCAATATCCCTTGCAATCTTATAACTTCTTTCCAGATATTGTTTTGCCTTTGGATAATCATTCATCTCGGTGTATATCACCCCGAGGGCTCTGTAAGCTTTTGCCTCATTCAGGCTGGTCTTCAGTTCCTTGGCAATTTCAAGTGCATCCTCTGCATATTCAAGTGCTTTTCCATAAAATGTAAGGGCCGCATAGGTGTGAGCAATCCCGATTTTTGAGGAGGAAATTTCTTTCCTTGCCCCAATCCTCTGAGCCAGGTCAAGGGCTTTTTCAAAAGCAACCAGGGCTTCATCAAAACACTCTTTCTCAAGGTAAACCCAGCCCATGTTATCATAAACCATCTGCTCAGTAAGCATGTCCTTCTGGGTTTCTGCATATCTCAGGCATTCCGTGTAGCACTCTATTGCTGTGTCGTAGTCGCCCAGGTAGTGATAGATAATCCCAATGTTCATTCTTGTTATGGCCATTCCATTTTCATCACCAACCCTCTCATAAGCCCTAAGCGCATTTTCGTAGTGGAACAGGGACTTTTTGAGGTCTCCTTTCTCACTCCAGAGAACACCGAGGTTATTTTGGGCTATTGCGACACCCCACAGGTCCCCTGTTTTTTCTGCAAATTTGGCATAATCCTCAAAGCATCTCC
>JAWACX010000043.1:0-11292 GCA_038896575.1 Thermoplasmata archaeon | reverse complement strand
CAACCTTCTCTTACTCCTTCCATCCAGTTCGCTATACCAGCAAATCGGAATTGCACCCCAGGCATTATTGATTCTTTCCTTCAACAACTTTGCCCAGTCCATAAGATGTGTGGTTCCACTGTAACAGCGCACAAGTGGAAAATTCCCCTTTCTGCTTGCCTCATAAATTGCACTCAAGTCCTCTGGCTTCCTCAACGGCACACCGCCTGCACCATCATGGGTTTTATCCATTTTTTCTGGTTCAAAGAAAAATTCCTGTGCATTCTGGTCCGGGCCAATTGAAAGAATGTCCAGCACCTCCGCTTCAGCAATTTTCCCAGCACCCTCCACAGTTTCCTCAAGTGTGGGTCTTCCATAATGGTGCCTGATAAGGGGCATGGGATAGCTCTCTGCGATTCTTTCAGCGAGTGTCTGGGCTCTGGGTTTTTTAGCCATACCCTGAGCCACACCTTTAAGAAAGGCAATTATGTCGATCGGGCTTTCCTTTGAAAATACCTTATCAAATGCACCTGATGCTTTTGCCTTTTCTGCAACTGAAGGTGTGCCGCCGAAGATGAACATGCATGGTAATTGCATCCTTTCCCTTGCCTCCTTAATCTCCCTGAAAATTAGTTCAGCAGATTCTGGCGTGAGACGATAACTCAATGCCACAATATCTGGCTTTTCTCTCTTACAGTAATCCATTATCTTTTCCACTGGGATGCACTGACCAAGAAACTCGGTTTTATAGCCAACCGAGGCAGCAAGTTCAAGAAACCTGTGCAAGCCCATCACATGGATGCAGTTTCCAAGCGTGGCACCAACAATTCTTCGCATCTCAATACCTCCCAGTCGTGATATACATTCTAATCTTTTTCACACTCATGTTTTTAACACCCATCTTTTCCAGTGTTCTCCCCTCCTTCCTGAAATCTGTGCCAAGGAGTTCAGAGGCAAGGGTGATCATTGCACTGATAACAGGTGTCTCAATACCAGTGAGTTTTCCAAATTCCTCCATAGGCACAAGGCTGTATGGCACATCTTCGTAGAGATATCTATGATGAAGGGATCTTGGTGCTTGGACCCCGCGGTAGGCCGGATTTCCAATTATTGCCTCATACAGCGTTCTTCCCGCACTGTCATACGAAAGATAGAGCCATTCCCTTGCGGTGTGGACCCTGATTCCAAGTGCCCTTGCAATCTTTACCCTCTCGTTGTCCATTGCCTCAAGGATTCTGGATGTTGTAGGGCCCACACCTTCTATGTAAAACTCAAAGTCGGATTTCTCATCTTCTATTCTGGAGGCATTGAGTAATGTGATGCCCGGATGGAAAATGGCACCAATGTTATCAAAACTTGTTTCCAGCACATTGCTGGATGGCACAAATTGTGGAAAAATTTTGTTGATTGTCCTCAGGGCCTCAGGTATTCTGTAACTCGGGAGTGTTGCACACGCCACAGTGTTCTTAATCTGGAATATGTGGGCCTGTGCTACATCTGTGTGCCTGGAGACATAAATCAGTGTTTGGGCTTCGCCCACAATCACATCTGCAGTGCACTTCTTCGCCTTCAAAATGTTCACAAATTCAAGGGCACCACCTGTTCGGCCAGGGTTGAGAATAACAATTTGCCCATCTTCAAGAAAAGGGGCACAGTGCTCTGCATAGTAGGCATGACCAGGTGCAGGCACCACCACCATTATCAGATCCACACCTTCCAGACATTCTTTTAGATTGTGCGTTGCGTACACATCTCCAAAGCCCTGTACCACTCCCTGGAGTTCAATTTTTCCGTTTCGCTCCTGAATAGCCCTTATTCTTTCCTCATTTCTTGTATAAATTCTTGTTTCAAAACCCATCATTGAAATGTGGGCAGCCATTGCAAGCCCACCATGTCCTGCACCAAGCACAGCAACCTTTGGTTTCTCTGCATTAGATTTCCTCCTTCTCTTTCCCTTCATCAACAACACCTCCCTTTACATCATAACCTCATTTTATATAAAACTTCGCAGAAAATCTGGTTTCAGTGGGCCGGGGCGGATTCGAACCGCCGACCTCCACGTTGTAAGCGTGACATCATAACCACTAGACTACCGGCCCGATGGCAGAGGACCAAAATACTTGGTTGGATTTATTATTTACTCTCTTTTCGGCCGTAGGACAAAAATCCAATGCTGGCTGTTTAAGAGGAAGAAAATAAGCCAGATAATTTATTTTGTCCCGCAGAACATCGACAGAAAAGCCTTAAATAAAAACAGCCATTCTACCACCATGGCCCAGATGAAGGATTTGAGGTATCTTATTTCTGGTTACGAGCAGGGCAAGATAAAAATAGGAGCAATTGCCTCCCACTCAGCCCTTGATATTTTTGATGGTGCCATTGAGGAAGGGTTTGAAACCGTTGCCTTCTGTCAGAGAGGGAGAGAAAAAACCTACACGAAGTACTTTAGGGCTTACAGGGAGGCATATACAAATGTTGTAAAAGGCCTTGTGGACTATCCTTATGTGTATGAGAAGTTTTCGGATATGCTCAACGACATTGAAAAACTCCAGAACGAATGTGTGATTCTCGTGCCCAATCGTGCCCTTTCCTCCTACATCCCACTGGATATAATTGAGAAGGAATTAGCGCTCCCGATATTTGGAAACCGTATGATGCTCAGAATTGAAGAGCGAACAGAAGAGAAAAACTATTACTGGCTACTGGAAAAAGCAGGAATTCCAATGCCCGAAAAAATTGAGAGGCCGGAAAAAATTGATGCCCTGGTGATAGTGAAGCTTCCGCACGCAAAAAAGCGGCTTGAACGTGGGTTCTTCACTGCGGCCTCGTTTGAGGAATATTCCGAAAAGACGAGCGTTCTGCTAAAAAATGGAATAATTACAAATGAAGATTTGGAGAAAGCTCGGATAGAGCGATACATAATTGGCCCTGTTTTCAACCTCAATTTCTTCTATTCTCCGCTTGCAGAAGATTGTGCCCCCCTTGAACTTCTTGGAATTGACTGGCGATTTGAGACCTCACTTGATGGGCATGTGCGTCTTCCAGCAAACCAGCAGTTAACATTGAATGAAAAACAGAAGTATCCGGAATACACTGTTTGTGGCCATAACAGTGCCACCCTGCGGGAATCCTTGCTTGAGAAAGCATTTGAAATCGGGGAGAAATTTGTGGAGGTTTCTCAGAAATATTATCCACCAGGTATTATCGGGCCTTTCTGTATCCAGACCTGCGTAGACAAAGACCTGAATTTCTATGTTTACGATGTCGCGCCTAGAATTGGAGGCGGAACGAATGTCCACATGAACCTCGGGCATCCCTATGGGAATGCACTCTGGCATGAAAGGATGAGCACAGGCAGGAGAATTGCAAGAGAAATCAGGATGGCTGTGGAGAAAGGTATGCTGAGCAAGGTTGTGACATAAAGGTTGTAGGGCTAACAAAATGTAGTCACCACCTCACTGGCATCTTCATGCAAAACCTTTTTATTCCCGCTATTCTTTACAACAATTGGTGTTTGAGTGGGACCGCAACTCTTTAAAAGCAAGGAAAAAGCAACACTACATCACCCAAAAAAGGAGGAGGACCTGCTCCAGAGGGTTGCAGCAACCGATGTTTGGAAGCTCAACCCTGATGCAACTGCAAAATTCGTAAATGACCTTATTTCTCTTCTCCTTACAGTTCCATTCTCAAGGGATTTGCACCTTCGGATTCCTGCCCAGTTGCCAGATAGAGTAAAGTACATCCTAGAGACCACAACAACGAAAGTGACAGAGCTTGAGGTAAAATTCAACTCGCTCATACCCTCGGTGGACCTCTACTACCATCTTGGTTGTGCCAGTTATAATCTTGCCCGGTATCCTGAAGCGGAGAATTATTTTGACAAAGCAACCAAGGTGATGCCAAAGCACTTCAAAGCAGGTTTGGCGCTCGCGCTGACAAAGATGGAATTAAACAAAGACCTTGAGGCCCTTGAAACAATGAAGAGGTTGATTGAGAACGAGCCGAACAACGAAGCTGGCTGGTACACACTAGGGTTGATACTCTACAAACTCAAAAGGCATGAAGAGGAGATTGAGAGTTACGACCGAGCCATTGCAATCAACAGAAAATATGAGCCGGCGTGGAACAACAGGGGCCTCACCCTTTACGAACTCGGAAGATATGGAGAGGCTGCAGAAAATTTTGCAGAGGCCTTGAAGATAAATCCGAAGAACGAGAAATTCTGGCACGGGCACGGCCTTGTTTACATGAAGCTCAATAACCTGGACACTGCATTAAAGGATTTTGAAACTGCAATCCAGGTAAATCCAAATTATCCAGAGGCATGGTATAGCAAGGCAGCTGTGCTCTTCCATCTCAACAAACCCTCTGAGGCTTTAACAGCAGTGGAGCATGCTTTATCTCTGAAGAAGGATTTCAAAGATGCACTGCTTCTAAAAGGAAAACTTCTTGAGAAAATCGGGAACTATGGGGAGGCCATTGCAATCTTTGATGCGCTCATTTCTGAATCACCGAAAAAACCTGAGCCATACCTTGCCAAAGCAGAACTCATGGAAAGGCTTGACAATACGAAGGAAGCACTTGGAGCCCTTGATAAAGCAATCTCCATTTCCCAGAGCAATGAAGCCTATCTCCTCAAGGCAAAAATATTAAAGAAACATGGAAACATTGAAGATGCTTTGAGAGTCTACCTCCAGCTGCTGGAAAAGGACAGGGCGAATTACACTGTGATGAGACTTGCTGGAGAATGCCTCTATGAACTCGGGAGATACGAGGAAGCCTCGGAGCTATTCAAGAAGGTGCTCAGCGTCCAGGTAAATTCTCACGAGGCATGGTTCTGGAAGGGAAAGTGCGACATAAAGAGAAACGCTGTCAAGGATGGAATTCATGCAATGGAAATGGCTGTTTCCCTCTCTCCAAAGAATGTGAAATACATCAGGGAGTTGATCAGGGTTGCAAAGGAACTGAGGAACAGAGACCTATATCTCAAGTATGAGGAGATTCTTACCAACATAGAGCAGGACAACCCTGAGGTTTGGTATGAGAAAGCAAGTGCGCAGTTTGAAATCGGAAAACTGAGCGAGGCTGAAAATGCTGTCAGGAAGGCACTATCCCTAAAGAAGGATTATGGAGAGGCTCTTTTCTTGCTTGCAAAAATAATGGAGATGAAGGAGGACTATAGCGGTGCGATTGATGCCATTGAAACTCTTCTGGAGATTGATAACCGAAACCATGAGGCATGGCTATTCATGGCCATGCTGAAGAATGAGCTTGAGGAGCCAGATGAAGCACTTATCTGTGCCCAGCGTGCGCTTGAGCTCAAGCAGACTGCAGAAGGATATTTCCAGCAGGGGCTGGCACTTAAGGGACTTGGGAGATATGCTGAGGCTGGAAACTCATTTACAAGGGCATTTGAGCTTGATAACAGGTATGTAAGGGCGATAGTGGCAAGGGCTGAAGTTCTTGAGGCCCTGAAGTCCTATGAAAGTGCATTCGAGAGCTATGCACTGGCATACCAGAGAGAACACTCTGCACGAATTCTCGGAAAATTGATGGAACTGGGAGAAAAAATTGGAAGAATCGATGAAACCATTGGGTACATAGAGGAGGGAATAAAAAAGGACGAGAAAAATCCAGAACTCTGGCTCTCCTACGGGAGGATGCTGGCGAAGAAGGGGGAGCTGGAGAAGTCAATAAGGGCACTTGAGAAGGGGTTGATGCTTGCACCAGACAAAGTAGAGATTCTCAGGGCCCTGCTTGAGGGGTATACCGAGGCCGGGAGGTATGAAGAGGCAGTAAAAATAGGGCTGAAAATCGTGGAAAAAGAGGAGAGCGGTGAAATCTGGTATTCAATCGGAGAGCTTATGGTTAAACTCGGGAAGCTGGAGAGAGCCCTTGAATGTTATTCCCAGGCATTGGTCCTTGAGCCTGAGATGGTTAAGGCTTACATTGCAAGGGGCAAAATCTTTGAAGGGCTTGGAGAAATTGAGAAAGCGGTGGAAGAATACAAGAAAGCGGTTGAGATAAAGCAAGATGCATATGAACCCAGATTTGCCCTTGCGTGTCTTTACACGAGCCAGAGGAAGTATGATGAGGCTTTGAGGGAAATTGAAAATGCACTGGAGATAAGAAAGAGCGTAGAAGCATTTCTTGAGAAGGCAAGAATTCTTGGAGCAATGGGAAAACTGGAGGAGAGTGTGAGATGCTATGAAGAAGCATTTCAAATATCCCAGCAATTGCCAGATATTCTGTATGAGAAGGCACTCGTGCTTGAAAAACTTGGCTTGATTGAGCCCGCAATTGAAACACTCCAGAAGAACCTCGTGCTTCACAAGCATGAGAAAAGTGCACTGGCTCTCATTGAGCTCCTTGAGAGGGCTGGCAGGGTTGAGGAAGCACTTGCTGTTTGTGAGAGGGCATTTGAAAGTTACGAGCCAGAACTATTTATGGTTCCAAGGGAAAGATTGCTGCAGAAACTCGGGAGAATTGAAGAGTTAATTGCCCACTATGACAAACTCCTGGAGAAAGGAAGAGACCCTGAAATTCTCTATCTGAAGGCAGAGCTGCTCTGGAAGCTCGGAAGATACAACGAGGGAAGGGAGTGTATAGAGGAGGCTCTGAACCTTCAAAAAAAGCCTGAGTATTTCATCCTTTATGCAAGAATTACAGCAGATGCAGGCTCAATTGATGGCGCGTTATCTGTACTCACCAAAGGACTCCGTGCGTTTAAAAACAACTCCCAGATTAATGCGGAAAAGGCAAGGCTGCTCATTGCTGCAGGCAGGTATAGGGAGGCGGAGGAGATAGCGCAGGCTCTGGTTGGGCAAGAGCCAGAAAATACTGGGTTTTTGAACATCCTTGCAATGGCAAGGCTGAGCAGTGGTAATTTTGGAGAGGCAATATCACTCCTTGAGAAGATTCTCCAGCTTAAGCCAGATGACAATGAAACCTTGAGGAATCTTGGAGATGCCTACTTCAAGAGTCACAGATACGAGGAAGCACTTAAATGCTACACAAGGGCTCTGGAACTTAACGATGCTGGGGAGGTGCGGGAGAAGGCTGCAAGAACTGCACTGCTTCTCGGAAGGCATGATGAGGCACTGAAACACATGGAAATTCTTGTGAGACAGTTCCCGGATAATCCAGGGTATCTTGTTATCCAGGGCGAGGCACTTCTCGGACTAAAAAGATACATCTATGCCCTTGAAATCTACAACAGGGCGCTGAAGCTCCAGCC
Source organism: Thermoplasmata archaeon (assembly GCA_038896575.1). Taxonomy (GTDB): domain Archaea; phylum Thermoplasmatota; class Thermoplasmata; order Lutacidiplasmatales; family SKW197; genus SKW197. The sequence continues at coordinate 4,076 of JAWACX010000043.1, read as the reverse complement.
AGACAATTTAGAGGCATGGTATGGAAGGGCGCTTGCCCTTGCAAGGATAGGAGATGTGGGTGAAGCTCTAGCCAGCATTGAGAGGGTGATTGCGACAAAGAAAACGAGAGAGGCACTTCGGTTGAATGTGAAGTTGCTCGGTGAGCTTGGAAGGTATGAGGAGGCCCTTGCTGGCTGTGAAGAGCTTCTTGCCTCCCAATACGAGGAAGAAATTGCACTGGAGAAAGGCATCATTCTTGGAAAAATGGGGAGGAAAAATGAGGCAGAAGAGGTTTTCCTGGAAATCCTCGCACTCAATGAAAGAAACTCCAGTGCCCACTACAATCTAGGAAAAATCTATGTGGGTATGGGGAGGAGAACAGAGGCAAAGGAACATCTGGAAAGGGCAATTGAACTTGAGCCAGAGAATGCTGAGGCTAGAATGATGCTTGCACACCTCTACCTCACTTCTGGTGATAGAGATTCCCTTGTGAAGGCAGGGGAGCAATACGAGGCTATTCTCAGAAACCAGCCCAGGAATAGAGAGATTCTCTACCATCTTGCAGAAATCCACATGTGCCTTGAGAATTATGAAAAGGCAATTGATTTCATAAATGCCTTCCTCGCAGAGGAGCCAAACAGCACAAAAGGCCTCCACCTCAAAGGGCGAATCCTGGCACGGCAGGAGAAATGGAGGGAGGGGTGCAGAACCTTTGAGAAACTCCTGAAGATTGAGGAGATTGCTGAGGCTCATCTTGATTATGCTGAGTGCTTGATGAGGCTTGGGAAGCTTGAAGAGGCCAGGTCCCATATCCTGAGGTACATTGAAATAAAGGGCAGGGAGTCCAGTGCAATCCTTGCTCTTGCCAAATGCAACGAACTTGACAGGAAATATGAAGAGGCAGTTAGAAACTACACAGAAGCCTTGTCCATTGAGTTCTCTCCCGATGGTGTTGAGGGAAAAATCAGGGTTTTGAAGGAAACAGGAAATTACAGGGAGCTTTTTGAGTTCTATAAAGAGGTGATAGAAAAACAGGATACTGAGGGTGTGAGGATTGCGGCACTTGAAGCCTTAGCTAGATTTGGAAGTGCCGATGAGATCAAGGCTTTCCTCACAGCCTCGCTTGCAAAATATCCCGATTCGCTCCAGCTCCTGGTGAGAAAAGGAGAATTTGAGGAGGAATGGGGTGAGAAGGAGAATGCGGTCAACACATACAGAAAGGCACTTGAGGTGAGCATCACAGAGCCCGAACTCTGGTACAGGTGCGCAAGGCTTTACAGGGAATTCGGGAGACTTGCAAGCGCTGCAGAATGCCTTGACAAGGCAATTGAGCTCCAGCCAGTAAACCCTGTTTATCTTGAGGAGAAGGGAAAGCTTGCATACGCAATGCTGGAGGTGGACCTTGCTGTAAGAAATCTGGATGCTGCCCTTGAGCGAAACGAGGATAGAAGGGAATGCTGGATATCCCTCGGGACAATCATGCACGAGATAGGGAGGTATGCTGAGGCCCTGAAATGCTTTGAAAGGGCAATAGAAATAGAGGAGGATGCAAGTATCTGGACATTGAAAGGAAGGACACTGTTGCGCCTGGGAAAGGTTGAGGAAAGCCTCTCTTGCTTCCAGAAGGCACTTTCTCTTGATAAAACTGCTATTGAGCCAAAGTATTTTATTGGCTCAGTTCTTGCAAGAAAGAAAGACCCAAATGCTGAGAAAATCCTTGAGGGGCTGGAAGGCGCTGATTTGGAAATCCAGCTTGGAAATTTGCTGTTCAAGAAGGGAAAGTATGAGGAAGCAATCTGGAGATATGAGAGTGCAACCAAACTTGAGAGAACGAAGATAGAGGCCTGGAACAACCTCGGTGTTGCCTTTGCAATGCACAGGATGTTTGATGAAGCTATAGATGCATTTGATGAGGCAATTGATATTGAGAAGGAGTATGGATGTGCATGGTATAACAAAGGAATTGCTTTGCTTAAAATTGGAAGCTGGAAGGAGGCATTGAATGCACTGACCATTGCTGAAAACCATGAGGGGTTCAGGCCCGAAATAGAAACCGCTGAGGGAATTGCTTTACTGGAACTCCAGCAATATGAGAACGCAATAAAATTACTGGACGAAGTTGTGACGAAAACTGATGATGTGAAGGCACTCTACAACCTTGCACTGGCCTACCTCCATATCAAAATTCCGGAGAAAGCTCTGGAATATGCAAGGAGGTGTTATGAAAAGGAGAAAAGTGACGAGGCAAAATATCTCCTCCTCTACACACTTTATCTTACCAATGAAAAAGAATGCATGGAGTTCCTCAAAACCTGCACCCCTCCATCTTTCAGTTTCTGGCAGTTCTATCTCCTTAAGGGGTTCTTTGAAATCAAACATGGAGAGTTTGGAGCAGCGATTAGAAGTCTGGACAAGGCTGTTAGTTCTCAGAAGTCAGCAGATGTGTGGCTTCTCAGGGCCTATGCCTATTTGCTGGATGGAAAATACAGTGATGGAAGGAGAAGTGCAGATGCAGCCCTTGCCCAGGGGGCTAAGAACTATTACGGTTACACACTTAGAGGGCTCGCAGATTACTTTGCTGGAAACTATGAACAGGCAAGAAAATTGCTGGAATTGGCTGCAAGGGAGGAGAGTAACGCGCTCACAAACTACAATCTTGCTGCAGTTTATCTCAAAACAGGGAGGGCTGAGGATGCCTTGAAAAAATTGAAGGAGGCATTGAGGTATGAGCCAGATAATGAAAAATTCAGATTCTACAGTTTGCTGACCCTGGCTGAAATTGAGCGGAGGAAGGCAGAGGAGAGCGGGGAATTACTGGCACTGGAAAGCAAAGATTCTGTTCTGGATAAACATGACCTTTCTATAACCCTTCTCCTTGACCAGAAAAAAGGCTTTGAGCTAACTGTAAAAAATGAGATGTTTCGAGCCGTGGAACCCTTCAGGCTGGGCATTTCCGGGATGCTTTCCTCCTCAGAAATAGAAATACCCAGGCTTTCATCAAAGGAGGAGGTAAAGTTCAGCTTGCCCTACAAGTTCAACGAGGAAGAGGAGTTTCATGTTATTCCTGGCATTGATGTGAGCATTACTGCAAGGCTTTATTCAAGGCATGGTAAGGTCTCATGTGAGGTTACACTGAAGAACTTGAAACCTTATTCCCTTGAGAAGGTGAAGGTGCGGGCTCTTGAAGGATTGGGCTATGTTGCACTTGCTGAAGAAAAAATTGTGGAAAAACTGGAGCCATTTGAGGAGAAAAGAGTGAATTTCATGATGGTGCCTCTGGAATTCAAGCAGCAGTTTGAAAACTGGAAGGAGAAGTATGGTATAGAGCTGAAACCAGAAATTCCTTTGCCAGTAGTTAAAATTCCATTACCCGGTGTTCTGATACCAGAATTCAGGCTGGAAGAGGATTATGAATACACGAAATACAGGGATGCAAAGCTCAGGAGAATTCTCAAGACAATGGAAATTAAATCAAGGGCAATAGAGGAGATGCTGAAGGCACCCGTGCTTGCTGAACCTGCAATTTCTGGCACTGCATTAATTGATGAACTGGAATTGACAGAGATAAAGAGGAGATAAATTTCATTGAGGCACGGAGCGAGACAACCGACAGCACCGCCTTACTTTTCAAAGCTTGTTTAGTCCGAAGTTTCGCAGTATTTATTTTTTGGTAGGGTGTAAAATCCAGTAGTTACTCACTTCCTACCCACAAAATGTGTGCAATAACCCTCCTTTCGGTCCAATGGTATACTGGCCTGAGGAAAAACTCGCTTTTTAGCACCCGAAAACCTTCCTCGATTTTCTGCAAACCCTTGTAGTTCTCTATTATATCCTCGTAACTCTCTTCCTTTATGTTTGTAACTACTATAAAACGCCCTAATACTCTTTTTTCCAACTCTATTACTGAATTCCACTTCCAAATCCTTCCTGGATTGCCATGATACAATAAACACCAATGATTCGTGTAAATGGGATCTAACAATCTATAGTACCTGTCCTTTGGCTTCTCTGTGATAAGTGCAAGTCTCCTCTCTGATGTAACCTGATAAAATCTGTAAGCCAATTCCTCCAGAAATTCTATATAATTCTCGTGAAA
>JAWACX010000042.1:0-11292 GCA_038896575.1 Thermoplasmata archaeon | reverse complement strand
AAGCTACCACCAACTCGTTAAAATTGCTGAAATCAAGGATAGTTATTACAGAAACGGAAGATTCCAGCTCCAGTTCTCAATCAATTCAACGGATGAAAGGGTGAGAGACTACCTTATGCCAATAAAGAAAATGAAACTTGAGGAACTTGCAGAATTTGGTGAGCGGTTCTGGGATTCCAAGGATAGAAAAATCAATCTTAACTTTGCACTTGCAAAAAATGTTCCTGCTGAGCCTGATGTAATAGAAAAACTCTTCAATCCAGAAAAATTTCTCATAAAACTCACACCAGTGAATCCCACAAAAACTGCTGAGAACAATGGGATTGTTTCAATGATTCCCTTTGAAGGTGAGGTTGAACTGGAGATTGCAGAGAAACTCAGGAATGCTGGATTTGATGTGATTGTGAGCATTGGAGCGAAGGAAGAAATTGAGATTGGGAGCAATTGCGGTCAGTATGTGAGAATGTGGAATGTTTCTGATTTCTCTTGTTAGATTCTGCAAAAATCATCAAAACCCGATAACTATATAAATCCTCAAACCTTCCGTCTCCCACATCAAAGTAAAAGGAGGAAAGAAACCATGCAGGCAGAGAAAAGGATATGGATTTTGGGAGTATTTCTGCTGCTCACCCTAAATGCTGGCTACGATGCCTCTGCAGCTCCCCAGAACAACCTCAGGGCACCAGGGGAGCAAGGTATATTCCAGCTCCAGGAACATTCTCCTATCCACATAAACGGAAACATGGATTTTGCAATTCAGGCAGCGAATGAGAACTGGCAGGGAGACGGAAGCTTGGAGAATCCCTACATCATAGAAGGATATGAGATTGATGCCCAGGGAGGCAGCTATTGTATCTGGATTGAAAACACAGATGTTTATTTTGTTGTGAGAAACTGCCTGCTCTGGAATGCAACGGAAACCGCTACAACACCGCAGGGCTGTGGAATATTCCTGAGCGGGGTTACAAATGGGAAAATAGAAAACACAATTTGCACAATTTCGAACTACGGCATACTCATGAGTTCTGCCCTGTACACTGTCTTAAAGGGAAATGATATTCGGCTGAACAATTATGGAATTTATGCAACTTACTCCTACTACAACCAGATTGTAAAAAACACAATTGAAGATAACACTGGGTGGGGCATCACTCTTGATATGTCCGACATGAACGAGTTGATAGAGAATACTCTGAAAAATAACTCTGGTGGTATCTTTCTCCTCAATACATTCTCAAATCTAATAAGAAATCACAACATCTCTGAGAATCAGGGCTACGGTGTATTACTTCAAAGCGCCTCTGGAACCAGGGTGCTCTACAACACCTTCTACAAAAACTTGGATTATGGAGTTGTAGTTGGAGGGAGTGGTTACTGGAACTCGGTCTATTACAACAATTTTGTATCCAACAACGGAGCTTGTAGAGGTGTTACTGGCAACTGCCAAGCATTTGATGATACTGGCTACACTCAGTGGTATGACTGGAACGCAAATTTGGGAAATTACTGGAGCAACTGGGACGGGCAAGGGTGGGGTAATCCAGATGCCTATCCCATAGATGGTGGTGCTGGGGCAAGTGACTGGTATCCATCTGCCGAACCTATTGTGCCTCCAGCACCTCCAATCCACATTACCGGTGATGCTGACTTTGCAACCTGGGCTGCAGAGTATGGCTGGGCTGGAAATGGAACAGAGGAAAACCCATACATTATTGAGAATTCCACGATTGATTTTACCGGTGGAAACTACGGGATTTGGATTGAACACACGGAGGTTCACTTCGTAATCCGAAATTGCAGTTTGAGGGGAAGCAATTTGTGGTCTGGTGAACCATACGGAAGCGGGATTGCGCTGGCAAATGTGAAGAACGCAAAAATTGAAAACAATACATGCAACATTACAAACATAGGAATCTATGTTTATGATTTTTCAGCAAATATTTACATTGCAAATAACACCATAATTGATGCCGAGGAGCACGGAATCAGTCTGGACTCTGTGCGAAACGGAACCATAACTGGGAATACAATCACAGGCTCAAGCTTTGCAGGAATCTTTATTACTGCCTCTGAGGGTCTTAAATTTTCCGGAAACAACATGAGGGGCTGTGGTTTTGAAATAGAGGGCTATGATGTTGTGCATTGGGTGAACAACGAAATTGACACAACAAATCTGGTGAATGGGAAACCAGTTTATTTCTTCAAGAACCAGAATGGCCTAAGTTTTTCTCAGGAGTGTGGGCAGGTAATTATTGCAAACTCCACAAACATTACTGTTGCAAATCTCTCCTTTGCAGACTGCACGATTGCCATTGCGATGGCCTATGCCTCATCCAACAAGCTGGTTAATAATACAATCTCAAGTTGTGTCAACGGGCTCTCCCTTCTATACTCTCACTCAAACATAATAGAGCGTAATACTATCACGGATAACAGGGAGATGGGAATCAGAATTACCAGCTGTTATACCAACACAATCTCCGAGAACACGGTTACTGGCAATGGGTTCAACGGGATTTCGGCAATTTTGAGCTCAGGTAACATCATTACAAATAACATTTTGTCTAGAAACGGTGCATCTGGTATCAATCTAGTTCTCGCTGAAACCAACACAATAGTTTACAATGAACTGCATGAAAACTTTGGTCAAGGAATTGCCCTTGGTTATATGTCAAATGGGAATTTTATTGGATGGAATAATGTAAGCTCCAGTGAGACAGGAATATATCTGGAGTTTGGAACCAATAACATCCTTAGGGGCAATAATCTCACGAATTGTGGAATAAAGCTCGCTGGCGATTATATTGAAAACTGGAACACCCATGAGATTGACACATTAAACCTTGTTAACGGGAAGCCAGTATACTATTACAAAAATCTCACTGCTGGAATGGTACCAAAAGATGCAGGGCAGGTTATTCTTGCAAATTGCACAGGAATCCTTGTTGAAAACATAACTGCTGCAAATTGCACCGTGGCAATTGCGCTGGGCTTTTCCTCCGGAAATCTGGTAAGAAACGCAGTTGTGGAGAACTGCTCCTCTGGCATCTACATCTCCCACTCAAACCTCAATAAAGTTGAGAACAGTAGTTTTACTGCCAATTATGAAGGTATTTACCTCTGGGCTTCTGACAATAACACGATTACAAAATGCAAGGTTGCAAACGGGAGTGCAGGTATTAGAATTGAAAGCTGTTTTTCCAACAACATCTCAATGAATGATATCAAGGGAACCTACGAGGGCATCTCAATGTGGGATTCTTTCCATCACAAAATTACCAATAACACCTTCAAAGAAAATTTCTATGGTCTCACTCTTTACAATTCTGGGAATAACACAATCTTCCAAAACACCTTTGAAGCAAACCAGGGATACGGTGTTGCGATCTACTGGGGTTCTGAAGGGAATCTCATATACAAGAACAACTTCATCGCGAACAATGGTGCGGGTAAGGGTCCGATAGGGAACTGTCAGGCATATGACAGCGGAGGCCCCAACTTCTGGTATGCGAGCACAACCCAGGAAGGAAATTACTGGAGCAACTGGGATGGCCAGGGCTGGGGCACACCAGATGCCTATCCCATAGATGGTGGTGCTGGGGCAAGTGACTGGTATCCTCTCAATCTACCTGTGAGAGAGGGTTCAGCTCTTCCAGCTGCCCTGCTAGGTGCTCTCCTACCCCTGGCAATTCTCATTGGCTCAAGAAAAAAACGAAAAGTTCTGTGAGTGCACTTCCGGGCACTGCCATCAGAGGTATTATATACCCCTAGCACCATATATATTATCTGGGTTCGCCATGGTTCCTGAAACTGAAAAAAAGATTCTGGGCATGGCCCTTGGATTAGGAATAATGCTCACAATGGTTTCTCTTGGGAGTGGAGCCAAAATTTCTCCTGAGAAATCAGGTATCAGGGGAGACCTTGCAATAGGTCTCATTCTCCACGGCACAGTTGTGACCATGGACTCAGATTTAACTGTGATTGATGACGGAATTGTGATAGTGAATGGCTCAAAAATTGTTTATGTGGGTGAGAATAACACAACGCCTCCAAATTACTCCAATGCCCTTGAGCTCTACACCGAGGGCTACATCTTTCCCGGCCTCATGAACATCCATGACCATCTTTCATACAACTTTATTCCGCTCTGGCAGGTGCCTGCAAAGTTCTCAAACAGATATCAGTGGCAAAACCATCCCTTCTATAAGGTGAATATCACAAATCCAAAGAATCTGCTCACTGGCAGTTCCTACCTCAACATGGTTGCAGAGGTCTCAAAATGGGCGGAAATCAAGCATATTGCTGGTGGTGCTGCAAGTGTTGAGGGAAGCGAGAATTTGAATGCAATAACAAAAATTCTTGCAAGAAACATTGAGCACTACAATTTCGGACAGGACAGGGTGAGGACAAGGGTATCAAGTGTAACCTCAATGACCCAGAGCGAGATAGATTCTGTAAGGAGTGACATGGAGAACGGAACCATTGATGCATGGATTGTGCATCTGGCTGAGGGAATTGATGCCACCTCCCAGAACGAGTTTAACTTTATAAAGTCCGTTGGGCTCCTCACAAATACAACAAGGATTGTCCACGGAATTGCCCTATCCCAGCAAAATTTCACAGAGATGGCTGCAGTTGGTGCCTGGATTTATCACTCTCCAGTTTCCAATCTTTTGCTCTATGGCACAACAACAAATGTTTCCCTTGCTAAACAATGTGGGGTTAACCTTGTGCTCACAACTGACTGGTCTCCGAGCGGGGGCAAAAACATTCTCCTTGAAATGAAGTATCTTTATGAGTATGCAGATGAATACTGGCCTGGAGTTTTTACTCCTATAGAAATTGTGAAGATGGTGACAAGGAATCCTGCAATTTCCATTGGCTGGGATAACTTTGTCGGGCACCTGGCACAGGGGCTCTATGCTGACATTGCAGTTTTTGCAAAACTTGAGAGTGACCCCTACCTCTCGCTACTTAAAAGCACAGAAAAGGATGTAAAACTTGTGCTTATCAACGGCGAAGCAATTTACGGAGAGGTTGCCTACATGGAACTCCTTAAGCCTGGTGATTATGAGGTTATCACATCCCCATGTGGGCTCCAGAAAGCGATAGATGTCACAAACACGAGTGCTCCCCTGGGAAATGAAACATTTGCCCAGCTCTCTTATTGGCTCACAGAAGCCGCAAAACTCAACAAGACATTTTTGAAAGAGCATATGAACAATGAAACAGTCCAGAACATGACGGACGCGGAATTTGACCTCTGGCTTTCCTCCAAGTTTCCTGATGGAATAACTCCGTATGTCCTGGACCCCATCTTTACATGCGATGACAGATACTTCTTTGATACTATGCGGAACTCAACAATTGCCAACCTTACATTTGATGTGGAGCAGATTTACTATGCATTCCATCACCAGCCCTATGCTCCAGACCTTGAAATTTCCCAGGCAGATGTTTCCATCTCTCCCGAGTATCCACCAGCAGGAAAGAACACCACGATAAATGTATCTGTAAGAAATACTGGGGATTACTGGGCATCCAAGGTGCGGGTGGAACTCTATGCAGATAACCAGCTCGTGGGAAAATCCTTTGTGAATTTTCTGAACGCAGGTGAAACAAAGACTGTGAGATTTGATGTTTACTTCCAGAATAGCCCGAACAAAATAAAGGTTGTGCTGGATGGAAAAAACAAGGTGCCTGAAAAGATTGAAACAAACAATGTGGTTGAGATTACCCTCGTTTATCCAGACATAGTTTTGGAATCTGCTGCTGCCTTACCCTCTTCACCCGTTGAGGGCGACAATGTCACCATAACTGGTGTGCTGAAAAACATTGGGAATGGAACGGTTTCAGGTCTTCAGGTCTTCCTGATAGTGGATGGTGTTAAGGTCGGTGAAACCATCATTGGAACTCTCGCTCCTGGTGAGAACAAAACAGTCACCTTCTATTGGATTGCAACCTTTGGTCAGCATACAATCTGTGTTTATGCAGACCCTGGCAACACGGTTGGAGAATTAAACGAGACAAACAACGCCTACGAATTCCAGATAAATGTCACACAGCCAGTCAACGAGCATCCTGCAATGGGATTCATCTTCCTTGCCTCTGCCATTTCTCTGCTTTTGAGAAGGAAGTCCAGGGGGAAGTTAGGGTAAACCACACCAATCCTTTTTATCCTTCTCTCTCATTGCGGACTTGAATGCCCGAGGAAAGGAAAGAAAGCGCAAAAGAGAAAACACTTCTGGACTATGAGAAACTCCCGAAACATGTAATTCAAGAGAAGAAAAAGGAAGTCTGGGGTATTAATCCAGACTACTACAAACTTCTGGACTATGAAAAACTACCCAAGGTTATCCTGATTGAAGAAAGGAAGGCCCCTCTTCGCATAAATCCAAAGTACAGGTTTCCTCCAAGAATTGTTGCGGCCTATCCTGCACCGCCACCATCTGCAGCGTATGCTCAACCACAACCTGAAAAGGAGAGAAAGGAGAAGCCCAGATTTTTCATCAACTCAAATTTTCTGAGGTTGTTTGTAGGCCAGTTTGTGAGCCGTGTTGGAGACCAGATTTATCTGCTTGCTGTGATTTGGTGGGCCCTAAACTTCCAGGGTTCTGCTCTGGATATGGGAACAGTTGTGCTTGCAAATTCTCTCCCGCTTGTTGTGCTCGGCCCCTTCTGTGGGGTGCTTGCAGACCGCTACCACAAAAAATTCTTGATGATGGGTGCAGATATTGCGAGGGTTCTTATAATGCTCCTCATGTGCCTTCAGGTGATTTTGTTTGGCTCTCTTTCCCTGCTCTCCATTTACCTTGCAGCGGTTGCCATCTCCTCCTTTGCCTCCCTCTTCAACCCTGCCTCTGTGTCTGCAGTGCCAAGGATTGTTGGGGAGCAGAATCTTGTGCGAGCTAACAGTTTGCTGGACATGGGGATGTATACTGCAAATGTGACCGGGCCAATGATTGCAGGTTTCCTGATCGCTCTCCTCCCAATAAACGAGGTGTTCCTCATCACAGCCTCCACTTTCTTCTTCAGTTTCATTCTGATTGCCTCAATGGAGATTCCAGAGCTTTCATCGCCCGAGAAAACAAGTTTCCTTGCGGATTTCAGAGAGGGCTTGAACTACCTTTCCAGAAACAGGTTCATGGTTAAACTTGTGACGCTCTTTGGAGTTGTGAATTTTTTTGCAGGTGTGATGGTGCTATTTCCAGCAATTTTTGCAAAGAAGGTGTTCAATGCAGGTTCAGTGGAAATGGGATTGCTTGAGACTGCAATTGGTGGAGGCGCCCTGATTGCAACATTTTTCCTTGCGTTCAAAAAGGAGATGAGTGTGCTTCCCCTCTTCAAATTTGGAAAATTTTTCATGCTCGGCACTGCGTTTGCATTTCTTGGAATGGCAATTTCGCCTTGGTTCCCTCTCACTGCTCTCTTCTTCCTCACATTTGGTTTTATTCTCGCGCTCACAAATGTGTATGTGACTGTGTTCTTCCAAGTTGAGACCGAGGGACCGTTGCAGGGAAGAATTATCTCTTTCCTCTTCACCGTGGCCTCTTTCTCGCTACCCCTCTCCTTCTTCACATTCTCTGCCCTTCTTGAAATCCTTGTTCCTCAAACCGTGGCTCTCGTTTCTGCTACTGGGATTTTCCTGCTCTGCTTCCTCTTTCCCGGAGAAAAAGCCTACAGAAAATGCACCACTTGTTTCATACCTCAGAACTAACCTATTTCGGTCTCTTTTTTACTGGGTCCCATTTCACTATGCCCTACTGTGCGAAAAACCCTCTAACATATCCTGAAGAGCGCTGCGCTCAAAAAAGAGACCCAATCAAAACATCTAGTTGATGGGCAGGGTTCTACGCCAGAATTGCTTTCAAATAAAACCAGATGGATTTAGGGCAATGCAGCCCTGCAGGAGAGGGCAAAACCTTATTTTCACGATGTTTTTCCTGGTTCCGTGAAACAATGGACGCAATGGAAATGAAACGATTGTGCCAGAACCTTATTGCAGAGGTGGAAAAGGCAGTTGTGGGCAAACACGAGGTTATTGAAAAACTTCTTGCTTGCATCCTTGCAGAAGGTCATGTGCTTTTTGAGGACTATCCTGGTCTAGCAAAAACACTACTTGCTAAATCTTTTGCGAGGGCACTGGGATGCCAGTTTAGAAGAATCCAGTTTGTACCAGATTTACTGCCTGCAGACATTACTGGTGGCTATGTATTTGACAGGAAAGCAAACGAGTTTGTGCTGAGGAAAGGGCCTATTTTTACAAACATCCTGCTTGCTGATGAAATCAACCGTGCACCTCCAAAAACCCAGGCTGCATTGCTGGAGGCCATGCAGGAAAGGCAGGTGACAATTGAAGGCACCACTTACCCCCTTGAAAACCCCTTTGTTGTGATTGCAACCCAGAACCCGATAGAGTATGAAGGCACCTACCCTTTGCCCGAGGCACAGCTTGATAGGTTTATTGCCCGCCTTACCATTGGATACCCCTCAAAAGAGGCTGAGCGTGAAATACTGGCAAGGAGAAAGGAGAGGATGAAGGAGGAGGTGGACATAGCCAATGTTGTGTCCCATGAAAAACTTCTGGAGATGCGAAAATATGTGGAACATATAGAAATTCACCCTGACCTTCAGAATTACATTGTTGAGATTGTGAATGCTACAAGGAATGATTCCCAGGTTGAGATTGGAGCCAGTCCAAGAGGTTCCCTGGCCCTCCAGAAACTTGCGTGTGCCAGAGCTGCAATGCTCGGAAGGGATTTTGTAATTCCTGATGATGTGAAGTTCATGGCTATTGAGGCACTTTCGCATAGGCTTATACTCAAAGTTGAGCCCTGGATTCAGGGGGTAAAGAATGAGGCAATTGTGAAGAAGGTGCTCACCCAGGTACCAGTACCAAAAGTTGTAAAGAGAGCATGAACCCGAGGAACATTTTCTCCTTCACTGCACTTTTTCTGATTTTTCTGGCAATAATTCTTCGCACAACTGTGCCTCTCTTCTTCACCCTCTTTCTCATTTCAACTCTTTTCCTCTCCTATCTCATCCGCCCGAGGGTTGAGATTGAACCAGAAGTTATCACGGAACGCTCTGAATGGTTTCAGAATGAGGAGATAAGATTAAGGTTGAGGATTAAGAATAAAGGCAGGGATTCTGTACTTCATCTGGCGTTCGTTACACCCGAGAATCTCAAGGTTTCAGTTGATTCACCGGTAATTGCGCTGAAATCAGGGGAGACTAAAACTATTTTGGCAAAGGCAGAGGCATGGATTCCTGCAAGGTTGAAAACTCTCACCCTGAAGGTGAGTGCTTCAGACCCATTTTGCTTCTACACCTTTGAGAAGAACTACAAACTTGAGGTAAATTTGAGAATACTGCCCACACTGGAAGATGTGAGAAAGGTAAAAATAGTTCCTGCCCAAACCCGTGGCCTTGTAGGCAATGTGGTCTCACATGTTCGTGGCTCTGGTCTTGAGTTCCATTCCCTCAGGGAATACCAGCCAGGAGATCCAATGAAGGTGATAAACTGGAAAGCGACTGCAAAGTGCTCCCGCCTCATTTCAAAACAGTTCAATGTTGAGCGGAGCGGTGATGTGGTGCTTTGCGTGGACCTGAGAAAAGGGAGTTATTTAATGGAGGAGAGAGAAAAAATCCAGACAAAAATGATTGCTGCAGCATTTTCATTGGCAACAAAGGTTGTCACAAACAGGGATAGAGTAGGGGCCATTGTGATTGCTGATACAGTTCGCTACATAATGCCAGGCTATGGAAAAAAACAGATATACAGGATTCTGGAGTTGCTCCTGCACAGGAGAAGCGGTGAGGATGCACCGATTGAAAATCTGGAGTTCATTTTACCAAGGCTCTTCCGCACAAACGCCCTTTTTGTGGTGCTCACGCCCCTGATGGATGAAGAGCTTCCAAGGGTGCTGATTGAAGCTGCGGGCAGGGGCTTCAAAATCGTTTGCATTTCGCCAGACCCGCTGGACTATATCAGAAAGGAAGAAAAGAAGGAAACGAGAATTGTGCGTGGAGTTCTGGGCCTAAAGAGGAAAAGCCTGATTGCAACTGTTTCAAGATACATGGAGATTGTGAACTGGAGAAAGGATGTAAGTCTGGCAGCGGTGCTCCGTGGGGTGAAAACATACAGAGAAAGATTCTTCCTTTAAGTACATTCACTAGCTTCCTTCTGATTGCAGCACTCTCGCTCCAGTTCGGAGGTACAGGGATAGGGGCATTTCTCTTCCTTGCTCTAGCTGTTGGCCTTTTTTACCTCCTTCTCTCAATCTCAGGTAGATTTGCGGTTGCAGGTTTCCTTCCAGTATTTTCTGTGGTCCTTATAGCCTGTTCAGCGGTTTTTTATGTTGGAAGGCTGGCACTGCTCTACTTTCCTGTTGCCGGGCTCCTGCTCTCCCTTCTCTCAGTTTTCCTCCACAATCAGCAAGAGCAATTTGCTGGCTCCGATGATGCTGGAAGCGTTTACATAGCGGTAAAATCAAAGGCTTTCCAGCTTGCAGGAATACTCGGTGCGAGTATGCTCCTCAGCATTCTTTACTTCCCATTCCTCGGAATTTTTCCCAGAGTCCAAACAGGCATTGTGGATGTTCTCATTGCACTGATTGCCCTCTGTGTCTCGCTTCTCATTCTTGGCTGGTTGATAGTGAAGGGGGAGAAAGAAGATAAAGAGAGGGATTGAAAAAGGTTTGGAGGGTTATGCTCCGGTTATCTGTTCTCGCCAGGGCCAGGCATATACTCTACCCTGTACCTCAACAGGGCTCCAATTCCGCCAATTGCACTGAACCTCCGGCCTGCCTCATGTTCTGGCGAAATGGTAACAATCCTGCATCTTGTTTTGCGGGCATCCTTCAGCAACTTCTCAAATTCCTTTTTCCTGAGGAGGGTTGTGAGGAGCAGCAGGGTTTCTGCAGCACCGATTTCCAGGGCATAGGCCACTTCACTTAACCCGTACACCACATTCCCTCCCTTTGCAATCTCTGCAAAAAATTTTTCCACATACTCTGTCTCCACCTTTACCTTTGCCTCACCCAGTCCCTTTATTGAAACCTCGGTTTTCAAAACTTCGTTTATGCCAGCAATCCCGGCATTTGAGGCGTTCAGCAAAGTAGTTCTTGCACTCAGTTCACCTGCCTTCTCCTTCAACACTTCATAAAATTCCTCTTTCCAGAATCCAGGGCCAACAAGGGCAACCACTGTATTTGGCTCCACAAATCTGAGCAAGGCCTCAAGGAGTTCAGTGTAAAAGGCAACCTTTTCCTCCTCCTTCTTTCCCCCAAA
>JAWACX010000041.1:0-11295 GCA_038896575.1 Thermoplasmata archaeon | reverse complement strand
AAAAAAATAAGAAGAACTGCAAAGGAGTGGAATGTAAAGGTAATTGAGCCCGGTGTTGTTGATGTGGAAGTGCTCAGAAAAACCTACTCCACATGCGATGTTTTTGTCTGGCCAAGTATTTACGAAGGAATGGGGCTTCCCCCGCTTGAAGCAATGGCCTGCGGAGCCAAAGTGGTTGCATTAGATACAGAGTTTAACAGGGAGTTTCTTGGAGATGTGCCAGTATATGTGAAAAATGATCCAAAGGAGATGGCTGAGGGAATTCTAGAGGCCTTAAAAATGGATATAGGGGACAAAGGCATCAAGCAGGCGAGGAAATTTACCTGGGAGAGGTGTGCAAAAGAACATGTAGAGCTTTATAAACAATTGCTGGACTGGAGAGAAAGTCAGGTAAAGTGAAAACTGGAAGTGCTGCTGGCTCTCATTTTCAGATTTGATAATCTGGACTCGGGGGTATTTAAACAATGAGTGTGATTTTTTATCGGGGTGATAGGAGTGCCCGCAGACCTAGATTACATCACGCTCATCAATCCGGTTTTCACGGATGTGGCATTTCACATACTCATCTCCTTCATTCTTGCCCTCATTATAAATGTGAGAATAAAACATAGGTACTGGTTTTACATAGCCGTAGCCATTGGAATCAATGGACTCATTGATGCAGACCACTTCATTTCAGGCTTCGGTGATGTAAACATCTTCCACAACATGTTCGTCCTTGTCCTTCTTCCCCTCGGTCTTTACGGCTGTGCCTTCATTCACGGTGCGAGGAAAAGGAACGGGTTTTATCCAGCATTGGCCCTTGTTGTGTTCGCAATTACCCTCTCCCACCTCTTTCTGGATGTTGCTGCTGGAACCCCGATAACTCTCCAGTACCCATTTGCCCTGACTAAATTCATCTTCAATCCCTCCCTAAGCGTGAATTTTGGCTTTCTCGTGCTCAGGACACAGGAAATAGCCCTTGTGCTGCTCTTCTTCATAGGCCTTGCATTTAATAGGGTTGCGGCCTACCATATCCATAGTTATGAGGAGGAAGAGAACCGCACAAGAGCAGTATCATACCAGACACTGAGAAAGGTTATTGACAGGCAGATGGCAAGGATTATTTACCTGCTCTCTCTGAAGGTGCTGGCACCTCAAGAAATTACAGCAGTCACCGGAATTCCTCTGAGGGAGGTTTACAGGAGGCTCTACACCCTTGTTTACCTCGGCATTGTTGAGGTTAAGGGAATAAGGTACATAAGGGGTAGGAAAATCCAGTTCTTCGGTGTGGTGCCGGGAAGAGTTTATATCAGAAACGGGGCGGTTTATCTTATCACACCGTAATATTCAGGATGAGGGCTTCATGCCACCCCTGGATTCCCACACAAAACCTTTATCTACCTATATCCTCTTTCACTGATGAGGAAAATCTCATGAAGAACAGAATTCCTATTCTCCCTGCCCTTATCCTCATCCTTTGCCTTACCTTCTCTCAGGTAGCAACTGGAAGGGTGGAAGTGAGTGCTCAGGCAGTTGAACAGAAGCTCCACTCCTTTCATATCCAGATACACATTCAAGGAGACAGTGATTTTACCGCTGCCAACGGAGTTGTTTCAGGTTCTGGTACGCAGTCAGACCCCTACATAATTGAGGGCTGGGAAATTGACGCACAGGGTGGAAGTTATTGCATATGGGTGGAAAATACAACTGCCCATTTTGTGATAAGGAATTGCACAGCAAGAAACACCACGGGCGGTGCAACGCCACCATATTACTCTGGCATCCTCTTGACGAATCTCACAAATGGAGTGGTTGAGGGAAACAACCTTACGCAAAACTACATCGCAATAGGAATCGGAAACTCAAACAATGTGACAATAAAAAACAATGAAATCTCTTCAAACAACTACCCCTTGGTTCTTGGAAACGCAACCCAATGTAGGATTTATGGCAATACAATAAAAAACAATGTGTATGGTGTTTACATAAGAGAATCAGCCAACATCACAGTTGAGGAAAATCTGGTTACGGCCAATGGTGCCTGGGGCATACTCCTTTATTCCACCTGTGACACTGAGGTTTTGAACAACAATGTTTCTGGCAGTTTGTTCCATGGGATAATCCTTGTTTCTTCCAACAACAACACAATTTTCTACAACACACTTATCAGCAACGGCGGTTATGGAATAAACATAACAGAAAAATCCACTGGAAATCAGATATACTATAACAATTTCTTCCAGAATCACGGTGCTAGTAAGGGCGTCAATGGTAAATGCCAGGCATACGATGATTCTGGGAACAACTCCTGGTGTTTTGCGTTTGGATCCATAAGAGGAGGCAATTACTGGAGCAACTGGGACGGGCAGGGATGGGGCTCTGCAGATGCCTATCCGATTGATGGAGGTGCTGGTGCCTCTGACTGGTATCCTCTGAGCAGCCCTGTGGGTGAGTCTGGACTTTTAGCAGAGCCTCAAATTTTCCCAGTCCTCTTTCTCCTGGCCAGCTTTGCCATCATTTTCCGCAGAAAAAAATAGAAACTAGAGTTTTTTCCTTGCTGCCTCGAAATCTGGCTTGATTTTCAGAGCATTTTCAAAGCACTTGGTTGCATTTTCCATGTTTCCTTTCCTGAGGTTCACAAGGCCAAGGATAAACCAGTAAATTTCGCTGTGCTGCATCTCCTTTGCAATTTTTTTTAGTTCTGCCTCGCACTTCTCAAACTCACCTTTTGCAAAGAGCAAGAGACATTTTTTGAGGGCAAGGGATGGGTTTGCCGGAAATTTTTTTGAAAGAATCTCAACGGACTTCAATGCTTCCTCGTAGTTCCCCAGCGAGAACTCTGCAAATTCCCTGCCGAAGAGTGCCGGGAGATGCATTTTCTGCTGGCTGAGCACAGTTTCAAAACACTCCAATGCCTGTTTAAATTTAGATGCTCCAGCGAATGCATAGCCACAAACAACTGCTGCAGAAACACTCTTTTTGCTCTCCACGGCTTCCAGGCCTCTTGCAGCCTCCTCAAACCTGCCAAGCTTTACCAGATTCCAGGCATCAGGGAATTGCATGGGTGCCTGTGCCTCTTTTTCTTCCTTCACAACCTCCTTGGCAATTGCAGAAACAAGTGCAGCAAGTCCAGTTTTCTGCTCCTCTTTCTCTGGAGCCCTGGTTTTCCCTGGAAACTCCTCACCAGCCTTTACCTCTTCCCCAAGCTTTTCTGGAATCTCAGGCTTGAGTTCCTCTCTCTTTTCCTCCATTGGCTTCCCCACAACCTCCGGCCTTAGAGGCTCCTCCACCTTTACCTCGCTCTTACCCTTCTCTGGAAGAACTGAGATTGCCTCCTCAATTTTCTTTGGTTCTCCTGCAATTCCGCCTCCAAGCACCTTTGTCTCCTCCATCTCAGAAATTCTCTGTTTATCTCCCTTCTGGGAATGCTTTCGTTTTGCTTCCTTCAGGCCTTCCCTTGCTTCCTTGAGTTCAGGGTTTATTTTAAGTGCCTCCTCAAAACATTTTATTGCCTGGGAGTAAGCACCTGCATTCATTGCAGCAATCCCGGCCAGATGCCATGCCTTGGCAGAATTTTTCTCCCTCAGCAGATACTTTCTGAAGGCCCTGTAGGCATCCTCATATTTTTCCATATCCAGGTAGAGCAAACCCATGTTTAGGTGTGCATCTGAGAACTCGGGTGCGATTTCTAGCACCCTCCTGTAGGTGGTGAGTGCATCCTCAAACTTTCTGAGTTTTTTCTGTGCAGTTGCAAGATTGTTGAGGTAATCCGGCATGTCTGGCTTTAGCTTGTTTGCTCTCTCAAAGCAGAAAAGGGCATCCTCGTACTTCTCCTTCAGAAAATACACAATTCCCATGTTGTTCCAAACTTTATCCAGTTTCTTGTTATGCCCCAGAATGGTCGCATAGCATTCAAGTTCCTCATCAAACCTTCCCATCTGATGGAGGAGGTCTGCAAGCTCATACCATAATTCGTAATTTTCAGGCATTCTCTCAAGGGCTCTTCTGTATATCTCCAGTGCAATCTCGTTCTTCCCCATTGCTGCATAGCACCTTGCCCTCAAACTTATTGCCCTATCATATCCTGGCTTTTTGAGAAGAACCTCCTCAAAGTACTGGAGGGCTTTTTCATACTCCTTCCTTTCAAAGAACTTTAACCCCTGCTTCATGTAATTCTCAAGGGTTGTGGCACTGGGTAATGCACTCTGACTTTTCGGTTTTTCTTCCGCAGGCATTTTCGCAGGAGTTGCAACAGTAGGAGACTCCTCCTTCTCCTTCGCCAGCACAATTCCATGGTTTTCAAGAAATTCCTCCAGGGCCTTACCTGAAAGAATTCTGAGGTTCTCATCTCCAAGTTCTAGAGAAACATTTCCTGTTGTGAGGAGTAAGGCCTCGGCATTCTCCCTTTTAAGTGCCTTTTTAAAGGCTGTCAGAAACTCATCGGCCAAGCTGGAACCTGTGTGTAAAACAAGCACAAAGTTCTTTTCAGCTCCTTCCTTCTCCACTTTCCCAACAACCTCCACAAAATCTCCTTTTGTGAACCTCGTCTCCACCTTTATTCCAAGAGCCTTTGCTATATCATCCACAATTTTTCTGGTTGCAACAGCGGGTAATGTTCTCAAGGCCTCAACCTGCATTTAACCCCAAATCTTGCTCGGGTGATAAATATTTTTGGTTTTTAAGGCAGTGCACACCTTTTACATGTAAAAAATTTTTTACTTGTGTGGGTGAGGTATATATCCTCTCCTGCCAATCTAGTTTCCGGTGATTGAAATGGTTCCAAGGGGAAAAGGCAAAGGGTATGTGCTGAGGAAAAAGATGGGAATTCTCCTTGTTGTGATAGCTATTGGAACAGTTGGACTTCTGGCAGTAAACATTGATTCAATTTATCTCTCAACAAAACCAAATTTCTTTGTGGGCTTTCCAGAGCGTCTGATTTCCGGCTACGAAAATTCGTTCATTGTGAAGGCATTTGCCCCTGATGGAAAACCGCTTCCAAATAAGGTGGTGGAAATAGAGATTATAGGACCAAGTGGCGAGAAGGTTTACTGGTCAGGTAAAACAGATGAAGAGGGTGTTCTGATTCCCAAAATCTCACCTGGACAGATTTGTGGCAGAGGGGAAATAGTTGTGCGGTCCGAGGGATACTCTGTATCCAAGCCAATAATTGTGGATTCTAACATCAGGCTTTTAATTACCACAGACAAACCAATATACAGGCCCGGAGATATGATGCATGTCCGCATCCTGGCCTTCAAAGGGTATCTACCCCTTGCCCAGTCCGTTGTAGCTGAAATCAGGGACCCTGATGGGAATAAAATTTACAGAAAGGAGCTTGCACCAGAT
This sequence comes from Thermoplasmata archaeon, assembly GCA_038896575.1. GTDB lineage: Archaea > Thermoplasmatota > Thermoplasmata > Lutacidiplasmatales > SKW197 > SKW197. The sequence goes on along the minus strand of JAWACX010000041.1, from coordinate 5,967 downwards.
AAGTATGGCATAGCAAGTTTTGATTTTCCATTTAGCCCTGTGCTTCCGCTTGGAGAATATAATGTTAGTGTAATCTGTGGCAAGGTCTCACAGCAGAAGGTAGTATTAGTCAAGAAATATGTTCTCCCAAAGTTTGCAATTGAATTTCAGGATGTTAAGGACTGGTATTTAATAGGAGAGGCAATAGAGGGGAGCATAAAATGCAGGTACTTCTTCGGGAAGGAAGTAAGGGGTAGTGCTACAATTACCGCAAGTGTTTATGCGGGTGAGTGGATACCTGTGCCAGTTTATCCATCCACAGGCTCACTTAGTTCTGGCTACTTCTCATTCAAAACCGCGAACATTTCCTATGCTGTTGGACTGCCTGTTAACGCCTACAATGGCTATCTGGTGTTGAATGCAACAGTGATTGATGAGGCAGGGCACATGGAGGTGAAGAGCAGGGTAATCACCATAGGCAAGAATGCAATTGAGGTATCCGTGCTTTCCACAGCCGCACTGGATGATATAGAAACCCCGATTTATGTGCTTGCAAAATACCCGGACGGAACACCAGTTGAAAACGCATATGTTACACTCAGGGGAACCGCATTAGGCACTTTAGATGTGAACCGGACTGATGAAAGAGGAGTTGCAAAGCTGAGGTTCACACCTAAAAGCTTGACAGGCAAAGAATCTCTGTATGTAGAGGTGACGAAGGAAAAGCTTGCGGGAAGTGCCGTATTTGGTGTAACTAAAAATCTGATAAAGGTGATTCCTTCAAGGGAAAAGTACAGGGTGGGTGATGAGGCAAAATTCAAGGTGTTTTACAGAGGCAATTCAATGACAGATGAGGTTTATTACGATGTGGTTGTCTCTGGCTTTGTGGTTTCCAATGGAATCGCAAAACTCAAGGGAGGGATTGCTGAATTCTCACTTCACATTTCCAGTGATTATGCACCCTATGCTCAGGTGCGGGTATACAAAATAGAGGCAAATCTGAGTGTTGTGAGAGATGTGACCTTCATCACGGTTGAGGGAGATAAAGAGTTGAATGTGGGAATTACACCAGACAAGGAGGTTTATCTTCCAAAGGAGAATGCAAACATTACATTTTCAGTGCGCCATGGCACCCCTGTAAAGGCAGTTCTCGGGGTGAAGATTGTAGATAAGTCTGTTTATGAACTTGAGGAAAGATTCACAGGAATTGATAAGCTCTACTTCCAGCTTGAAGAGGAACTCACAACGCCCGCGTATATGCTTGCAGAATACATATTTGGTGCAAGGCAAACAGAAACTGGACCAGTCACTGCCTCAATGACAAATACAGTGCATCCAGGTAGTGTGGTAAATCTGGCAGAAGTGAATAAGGAAAAGGCATGGAGATTGAAAAATTCTGCGCTTGAGGTGTATTTTGGAGTCCTCGTTGTTCTGGGAAGTGCAGGACTCGGGGGCATGCTCTGTTATATTTACATTGCAAAGCCTGACAGCTTAGCCGGAATGTCCCTGAGTTTGTTGGGAGAAAACACGATCTGGCTCATAATTCTCATGCTGATTTCTGCAGTTGTGCTGGGTGGTGTTCTCTCTTCAATGTCAATGCAAATGTTGAGCGGGCCGGGTATCGCTGGAGTTGATAAAGGAGGGGGTGTAATGGGGCCACCCACACCAGGCCCGGAGCCCGCGGGGTTCTCAACAGATGGAGGTGGTCTCACATACACTCAATCCCCTGGTGTGAAGCCAGTTAGACAGTTCTTCCCTGAAACCTGGTACTGGAATCCTTTGATTGAAACTGGAGAAAATGGAACTGCAACAGTAAATCTCCTGGTGCCTGATTCAATAACCTCCTGGGAGATTGAAGCTGTTGCCTCTACCCCGAACTGCAGGATTGGCGTTGGCTGGAAAACAATCACAGTGTTTCAGGACTTCTTCATTGAGCCAGACATCCCTTGTTCACTCACAAGAAATGACACAATTTCGCTCAGGGTGATGGTTTACAACTACAAGAATGAAACGCTGGATGTTACGGTTAATCTCAGGCGGGAGAGCTGGTTTCAACTTTACTCCAATTCCACACAAACTATCCAGTTGCCTCCAAACAGCGTCTCTTCTCTTTACTTTGAAATCCGTGCCCTGAAGGTCGGAGTTCACAAGCTCTTTGTTTCAGCTGAAGGAGCCAGCATTTGGGATGCAGTGCTCCGAGATGTGGAAGTTGTGCCTGATGGAAGAATAGTTTCAAAAATTATCAATGGTAGAATTGAGAATAATGGAAGCAAGGAACATGTGATAAACTTCTCAGCAGAGCGAATTGAGAACAGTGAGAGATTGTTTGCAAAACTCCAGACGGGAATTGAGGCTGTAGTAATAGATGGGGCAGAGGAATACATTCATTTTGTAAGCGGATGCGGGGAGCAGTCAATGTCCACACTCTCCATTGATATCCTTGCCTACAGGGCTGCAAAGAAATCCCTGCAGAGCACTGGAAAGCTGTTTGAGTATGAGATGATGGTGACCCAGGGCATCCAGCACGAACTCCAGTATCTTGTTAAGGCAAAGAATGGAATTGGCAGAGGTATCGTCTGGTTCCCGGGCGATGAAGATGTACATCCCTGGCTGACCTCATGGGGGCTGATTACATTCCAGGATGCAATCAATGCTGGCTTTACGATTGATGATGCCATAATTTCAGACATGCAGGAGTGGTTATTCTCCCAGCAAAAATCCGATGGCTCCTTTGTTTTTCCCGAATGGGGCTTGTATGAGTACACCCATCCAATCCTCAAATCCAAAACTGTAGCTTGCACAGCCTATGTGACAAGAGCACTGATGTACTCAGGAATTTCTGCAGAGGACGAGAGAATTCAGAGAGCCCTTTCCTACATTGCGGAAAATGTTGAGGCGGAGAAGGATGATGCCTACACTTTAGCCCTTTGCACGCTCACACTTGCTATGGGAAACTGGAACTCAAACTTTGTTTCCCGGCTCGGTGATAGAATTTATGAATTGAGAAAGGTGGAGAATGACGCAGTTTACTGGAACTCCAACAGCACATTGCTTTCTCATGCGTCCCCATACCCTTATCACACAATTTCACCCAGAACCATCGAGACGACAGGCTATGCGGTAATGGCATTACATGCAATTGGAAAGTACAGAGATGCAATTTCTGGTGGAGTAAAGTTCCTGCTTCAGAACAGGCAGAGACATGGGTATTTTTCCACACAGGATACTGTGGTTGCTTTTCAGGCGTTGTTTACCGCTGGAGAGACAAAGGTAAGTTCACTCAATGTGGCCTTGTGGGTCAATGGAACCAGAGTGTTTGAGGTTCAATACACGAAGGAGAATGCAGATATCACCTATTATGTTGACCTCAAGGAGTATGTCCGTGACACACTGTCAATACAGATTGTTACCTCTGGCAATGGGGTATTGAATTACCAGATAATCAAGGAAGAATACCTTCCCTACCAGGAGGAGGAAGAGGCCCTGCTCAAGCTCTCTGTCAGTTACAACACCACAAACATTCATGTGAATGACATGGTGCTGGTCACCCTGACCGTGAACTACACCCTTGATTCACCTATGAAAATGCTCCTCATTGACTTCCGTGCACCTGCAGGTTTCGGATTTGTGGAGAGCGATTTCCAGAATCTTACAGCTGCAAAAAAAATTAGCAGGTATGAGATAAATGGCAGGATTTCTTACCTCTACATCCAGAACCTTCCACCCGGTGCAAGGATTTCCCTCACATTCAGAATAGTTGCTCTCTATCCCCTGAAAGCATTGGCCCATGGAACCAGAGCCTTTGACATGTACATGCCAGAAATTTGTGCAGAGGCAAAGCCAGAGATGTTTTATGTTAGCTAGGTTACCTGAGCATTTTGCCGTGCCTATTCCCCTGTTTCAGAGTGCTCATGTATCTCTCTTCCTGAAGTTCTCGCACATTCTTGTGTACCGCTCAATCTCCTGTTTTGAGAGCGGTTTCACCTGTTTCAACGCTTCCTCAAAGTGCTTCATTCTCACCTTCACATCCTTCAGTTTTGCCTCCTCCACCCTGCCATTGTTTTCGTTGAGGAACTCACGCATTGCGAGATAGCTGGCTTTCTGCACCACCGCAGCAAGGTCTGCACCATTGTAGTTCTCAGTCATCTCCACAATTTTCTCAAGCTGGACATCGTCAGCAAGAGGCATGTTCCTGGTGTGAATCTTTAGGATGCTGAGCCGCTCCTCCTTCCCAGGCATCGGCACATACACCAATCTGTCAAATCTTCCAGGGCGGAGAAGTGCTGGGTCAATTATGTCTGGACGATTGGTTGCAGCAATCACAACCACATTGTGTAATTCCTCAATTCCATCAAGTTCTGAAAGCATCTGGCTTATCACTCTCTCTGTTACATGGGAATCACAACTCTGGCCCCTCACCGGCACGATTGCATCAATTTCGTCAAAGAATATTACACATGGTGCAGCAGTTTTTGCTTTTCTGAAGGTCTCACGCACAGCTTTTTCGCTCTCGCCCACCCATTTTGAGAGGAACTCCGGGCCCTTCACAGAGATGAAATTTGCCTCGCTTTCAGTGGCAACAGCCTTTGCAAGCAATGTCTTGCCAGTGCCTGGTGGTCCGTAAAGCAGAATCCCCTTTGGAGGTTTAGTGTTGAAGTGCTTGAACAAGGCAGGATACTTCAGTGGCCATTCCACTGCCTCCTTCAACTCCTCCTTCTGTGCCTCAAGTCCTCCAATGTCATCCCAGTGCACATTCGGACGCTCAATAAACACCTCCCGCAATGTGGATGGCTCCATCTCTCTGAAAGCTGCTATGAAATCCTCTTTTGTAACCTTGATTGAATTCAGGGTCTGCACCGGGATTTTCTCGCTCTCCAGGTCAATGTTTGGCAGTATTCTCCTCAGAGCCTTCATTCCCGCCTCCTTGACGAGTGCTGCAAGGTCTGCGCCAGAGTAACCATGTGTGAGGTCTGCAAGTGCCGCAAGGTCCACATCTTCAGCGAGTGGCATTCCCCTTGTGTGAATCTGCAGAATTTCAAGCCGTGCATCCCTGTTTGGAATCCCAAGCTCAATCTCCCTGTCAAATCTGCCTGGTCTTCTCAGTGCAGGGTCAAGGGCATTTGGCCTGTTCGTGGCACCTATTACCACAACCCTGCCCCTGCTCTTAAGTCCATCCATCAGGGCGAGCAACTGGGCAACAACTCTGGTTTCCACCTCTCCTTTGATGTCATCCCGCTTTGGAGCAATTGAGTCAATTTCGTCAATGAAAATTATTGAGGGTGCGTTTTCCTCTGCCTCCTTGAAAATCTCTCTCAAATTTTCCTCGCTCTGGCCATAGAATTTGCTCATAATTTCAGGACCGCTGATTGAGTAGAAGTTCGCATTTGTTTCATTAGCAACTGCTTTTGCAAGCAGGGTTTTGCCAGTGCCTGGTGGTCCATGGAGCAGCACACCCTTTGGTGCCTCTATGCCCAAACGGTCAAAGAGTTCTGGGTGGCGAAGCGGGAGCTCTATCATCTCCCTCACTTTCCTAATCTCTTCCTTGAGCCCACCTATGTCCTCGTAGCTAACCCTTCCCACCCCTACCTCTTTTTCCTTCGCAATTTTTTCACTTACCTCCACCTCTGTATTTCCGTTTATAATCACAACCTCTGCAGAGGGAGAATAGGAAGTGACAATGAGCGTGACCTTTCTGCCCATGAGGTTGAGTTCAACAGCATCACCCTTGGTAAGCACTCTCCCTTCCAGTATCTGGGATAGATACTCAGCACCGAAGATTCTTATCGGTTCAGTGGGAGAGAAAACAACCTTTGAGGCCTTTTTCACCTCTGTTTTCTTCACACTCACTTTGTCATCAATACCAGCACCAGCATTCTTTCTTGTAATTCCATCCATCCGGATTGTCCCAGTGCCCTCATCCTCTGGATAGCCAGGCCAGACAATGGCTGCAGTTTTCTTTGTACCCTCTATTATTACTACATCTCCTGG
>JAWACX010000040.1:0-11375 GCA_038896575.1 Thermoplasmata archaeon | reverse complement strand
TCTGGCGAGGAAATTTTGCTCAGCGTTCTGGTTACCTATGCAGATGGCGAGGGAGTGGAGAATGCAACGGTTTCGCTTTCTACCCAGTTGCCTGGCAGATTTGAAAGTGAAATTGGCCAAACTGATGCTAATGGAACATTTACAACAAAGTTTGTTGCAGGGAATGTAAATTCCAGCGTGTTCGGGAAAGTAGTGGCAACAGTAAGTGCAGAAGGTTATGAGAATGCAACCGCAAGCATTTTGCTTGGAATTCTGCCCAAAGAAATGAGAATAACCGTTGAAGTTGATAAACCAGAGGTAAGAGTTGGGGAGAATTTTACGGTTGTTGTCTGGGTGAGGGATGAAAATGGGAAGGGCATAGAGAATGCAAGTGTGGAGATTTGTGGAAACGGAATGGTTACTGGCGAATACCAGAAGTTTACGGATGGACAGGGCAGGGCTGTGTTCACCTTTTCTGCTTTGAAGGATGGTAATCTGTTGCTCCAGGTGGTTGCAAAAAAGGAGGGGCATGCGGAGGCAAGAGCAGGGGCTGGCGTTTTCATCAAAGCAATGCATGAACAAAAGATTGATCTCAGCATACCTCTGGCTTTACTCCTGATTTTCCTCATCTGTCTTAGTTTCTGGGTAGAGAGAAGAGAAAGACCAAGAAGAGTTCCAGAGAAACAAAGCTAATGAAGAAATCTAAAGAGAAAAAAAGTCAAGGGAGGATGCAGCAAAAGAAACAAATCTTATCTTTCCCTTAAAAACTTCTTGCCTGCCTCTATTGCTGCCTTCAGGTCTTTTGTCCGCAAAGCATCCAGCAGGTTCCTCGTGAGCACAACCTTCTGATATCTGAGATTCTGCGGATGATAATACCTTCCACCAGTAAGCAGAGCAATTTCCCTTGCCAGATTTGAACCCCGCTCTGAAATATCAACCACCAGCACCTTGTACCCGGAATTCCATATCAATCTGCAGACCCCGAGCAACTCCCTGCGGATGTTACCGCCAGGGGTTATTGGGACATTTGCAGTTCCTGTTGTGAGGAGGATGAGTATAGGCACAACGCCAACCCTATCTCCCACTTTTGCATGGAGTAAATTCAAGCCTGTCATTAAACCAGAGCCCAGGGGCGTGAGACCGCCGAATTCAACCCTTTTCATGAAACTTCCAACATATTCCACATCCGTTGTGAAGTTACACTGAATGGTTGCATGGTTTCCGGAGAAGGTGACAAGAGCCACCTGGTCCCTTCGCTCATACGCATCCTTCAACATTGAAATTACGAGCGAGGACACGATTTTTCCCCTGATTTCTGGCTCCTCATACCCACTCGTGTCCACAACAAAGCAGAGGTATACTGGCGTCCTCGTTTTCCGTATCTTTTCCTGGATGTCCTCCTTCCTTATCTCAACCACAAATCTTCCATTACCCCTGCGTCCCTTTGCTGCCGCAACTCTGATTGTTGGTAAAAGCGCAATATCCTGTGGATTTTCTCCTGCCTGCTTGTACCCAACAACTCTTCCCCTTCCCCCTGTCGCGGTTATCTCTGCAGCCTTGCTTCCCCTTCTCAGCCTTGCACCAAGCCTCGCACCTGTTCTGCTCAACTCATCCAGAATTTTCCTTATTACAGGGTCTCGCTCTCCAATCCTCAGGTTTTTAATCTCCTCTGCAGCACGGTGAATTGGAGTGGCCTTTCGCATTGTAATTGCGTCCATGAATCTGTGAATATCTGTTTCCACATAGTTGTTATCGCAGATGAAATAGACTGAAAGTATTTTTTCTTTCAATTTTTGAAGATTTTCCCGCTTCAATCTTGCTGAGATATTAACAACATCATCATCTTTTAAGTCCTCAACAGTATCCCTTGGAAATCTGAGGCAGAGCAGGTATTCGTTCTCAACAATCCTGTAATTGTAGGTGCGTCCGAGCTGACGCCTGTATTTTTCTATCGGGTCTTCCTCCTCAAGTCCGAGTTCCTCCTCAAGCGTTTTCTTTGCTCGGCTTTTTTTCCTCACTCCAATCTCAACCCTTCTTCCTTCAACTGCAAGAAGGTATTCTGTATAATCTGGCTCCTCCCATTTCAGATGACCCGCCTTTATTTTAGTCCCCTCAGGGGTGTTGTAGATGTCAAAAACTCCATCAGCCAGATTTGCAATCTTTGCATCAAATGATTTTGGGGCATCACGGTTAGACAGGATAATGAAGAGACAATCCTTCTCCTGTGCAGTGCCCTTCAGGTCTGTCAGGAATTTTGTGAATTCCTCATCCTCTGGATTGACTGTGCTGCTGGAAAGTTCAATTATGAAAACCTTGAGCGGGGAGTGGTTGATGTTCTCCAGGGCCTTTTTTATTCCCATCTCAAGGGAAAGCAGGGAACTGGAGACAGTTATGAGCCTTCCATCCTGGCTTAGCGGCTCAACTGGTTTGTGCCTTCCCGTATACCAGTCCACAAAAACGCCCTTTGCAATGTCCTCTGCCTCAAATTGCATGGAGGAGAGTTCCATGAATTCCTCAACTGAAATGGAAGAGAGTGCAACGCCCAGCGAGCCAAATCTCAAGAGAAAGCTGAGAGCAACTGCATTTGCAAAAGCCAGTCCCTCTCCAATTCTCTCAACCCTGATTGAAACTATTCCCTGCCTCGGGAAGGTCCCGCTCTCAATTATCCGCTCTATGCCAGTAATGTCAATCTTGACCCTGCTTCCAAGAGCACCCTTGAGGAGTTTTTCTCTCGCCCCAACCTGCAGCGCAATCTTTTCATTTACATTCAAAACATGCCTTGTTATGTCAAAAAACCTCTTTATCCCGTTCAGACCCTCCTTCTCCTCATAATACTTCAGAATTTCGTTGAGGAGTAAGTTAAAGGTCTTCCAGTAATCCCCTGTGAGCCTCTTCTCAAATCTCACTCTTCCCGTTTCAATCAAAATTCCGGAAACATTCCCGTCCACAAGCTGCATATCCCTTATTCTCCCGAACAGAGGCTCATCTGCTGGCACTGGCTCAAGAAGTGCCTCGCAGAGTAAAACAAAGAGGTGCATTGCGAAAAATTCCTCGCCAGCAGCAACCATGCATTCCATGGATTCTTTCTCATCGTATGGCTTGATGATTGAAGTAATCTCGTTGGAGAGCATACTTAACACAACATCTGTTTTTTCACTGTAATTTAGAACAAGATTCTTTATTCTTTTTCCGATTTCATCATCAATTTCAGCGAAAAGCACATAGATTTTTCTCAGGAACTCAAAAATCACATCTGTCTCCCCAGTGCCCATGAGCGTGAGCATATAGGAAGGAGTAATCTGGATTACCTTGAACCTCGGAAATCCCATTGAAAAATTTCTCAGGAGTGCATTAACTTCTTGATAGCTGTAATTTGCCCTGAGTATTTTGAGAACCTCATTTGCCAGTTCCACAACTACCTTGTTCCTATCTCCAAGCACAAAAAGGTTATGGAATTCAAGGTATTTATTTTTATCTCACCCTTCCCTTTCATAGCCCGATGTGATGCTTTAAATAATCGGTTTGCTTTTTCTTTTTCATGAATGTTGCGGATGTGAAGGTATGCGTGCTCAGAATTGAAGGCACGAATTGTGAGCAGGAGATGGCGGAGTGTTTCAGGCGGTGCGGTGCACAGGCAGAAATTGTGCATTTGAAGCAGTTAACCGGGGAATGCGCACCCCAGAAAAAACGAAGTTTGAGTGATTACCATATCCTCATGCTCCCGGGTGGTTTCTCATCAGGCGATTATGTGAGGGCAGGTGCAATCTTCGCTGCCAGAATGAAAAATGCATTGATGAAAGAGCTTGTGGAGTTTGTGGAGAAGGGTTATGCAGTAGGTGGAATCTGCAACGGTTTTCAGGTTCTCGTTGAGCTGGGCCTCTTGCCAGGAATAGACAAAACATACTCAGATGTGCCCGAGATTGCACTGGGCATAAATGACTCCGCGAGATTTGAGTGCAGGCCAACCTATGTGAAGTGCGAGAACTCAGGCAAGTGCGTTTTCACAAGGAACATAAGGAAGGGAAGGAATCTGCTCATCCCTTCGGCCCATGCAGAGGGAAAGCTCATACTTCCGGAGAACAGGGCTGAGGAAATGCTCCAGCAGATGATAGAGCAGGACCAGATTGTGTTCAGGTATGTGGATTACATGGGAAACTATGCAGGATATCCCTGGAATCCCAACGGCTCAATATACAACATTGCAGGAATCTGCAACAGCATCGGGAATGTTTTCGGGATGATGCCACATCCAGAGCGGGTTTTCTACAGAATCCAGCATCCAGACTGGACGCAGACCGATATCGGAGAAAATGTTGGAGACGGGAGAGGGGTTTTTGAGAGTGTATTAAGTTACATTACCAGGAAATTCTAGTTTTCTCTTCGGCAAAACCACAGCCTTTCTGAGCATGGAATAAAATCCATTTTCATCAAATATCCAGACCCCTTTTGTTCTCTCAAAGTCACGGACTATACCGAACCAGTAAACTGCAACACCAGGGCCAAAAAGTTTCACATACTCGCTGAACTGTTTCCTGGTGTTGTGCCTTATCTCAACAACATCACCGAAGTTTGCCTTTGATTCAATCCAGTTTATCTGGAATCTGCCAACACGGAGCGGTGTGAGTAACAGTGCATCTGGTGTTTTCCGCACCTTTCCAGTCAACTCCTTTTCAGTTCGAAACTCTATCTTTCGCTCCTCAAGTGCATTGTAAAGTTTTTCCTCCCCTGCTTTGCCTCTTTTCTTCTGGATTTCCATGCCCTTTGGAGAATACACAATGTCTGCCTCGCAGGCCTCACTGAGTTCCTTTTTTATTCTACCATCCTCTATCTTTCCGGCATCTCTTACCCAGGACCAGAACTGGCGCCTTGTGGTTCCATTTGCAGTGAAGAGCATGAAACCAAGGAGTAAAGGTGGAAAATCTCCATACTTCTTCCCCAGTTCGCACAAACTCCTGCCCGCATCCCATTCCTTCTTTATCGCTGGCAATTGCTTCTTGATAATGTAGTATCTCCGCTTCACCTCCCTCGACACTTTCTGTGTGTATATCACCAAAACCAGTTCTTCGCTCAATCCCAATTTTTTTGCAACAGATGGAATTTCATCAAAACTTCTGAGTTGTCTCACTATGTTCATATAATCCTTTTGATACATCTTTAATCAAACTCCTTTGTAAATCTTCTTTCTTCCACAACCCTTGAAATAATTTTTTCCGAGCCGCACTGGGGACATGCATCAAGCAGCTCTGCAGAGATGAATGTCCCGCATTTTCCTCCTATGCACATCACCTCAAAAAGAATTTCCACATTTTCATCAGGGAAATTCTGGTAGATGTTTACCCACTGGCTGCCTGTGATGAATGTTGTGGAATCCCTGAAAAGGATGGCATTTGGTCTTGTGGTTTCCTCCACCCTCTGGACAACTTTGCCAATTCTATCAAAAAACAGGATTGAATTGTTGAAGAAACCAACAGCAATGCAGTTTTCTGTGGCATCTGAAACTAGGCTGGGTGAAGGTTCCTGCTGCACCCAGTACATCGTTCCGTCATCCCTGAACATGAACACCCTGCCTGTTGCAGTTGTGTAAACATAAAATTGTTTTCCTATGCAGATGCTTCTTACCATGTCATTACAGTTGAAAGTCCAGAGCGTATTTCCACCTGCATCTAGCACAATGGCCTCTCCTTTGTAGGTTCCCGTGTAAATTTTTTCATTGCTCACCCTGACGCATTCCAGACTTCCCTCAAATTTTTTCTCCCATAGAGGCCTTCCCTCATAATCCAGGGCTCCAAGAGTTCCGCTGTTAGTGGTGTAAACCACAAAATTTTTCCCTGCACTTATACCAAACGGAAAGGAATCCACCTGCTTTTTCCAGAGTTCTTTCATGTCCCTGCCAACACAGTAAATGTTTTTATCCCAGGATGTGAGAAATATCCTGTCTCCTGCTGGTGCTATTCCCCTTATCTGCCCATTGGTTTTTAAAACATCTATCTCATTCCAATCTGGATTAAACTTCTTTAACTCGCCATTTTTCAGACCCAGGAAGTAAAATCCCCAGGCATTGGCAAGAGAGATTACCTCGTTCCCAGGTTTGATTCGTCGCACCAGCACGAACCTTGGCTTCTCAATCCCAATCATTCTTCCTCACCCCTCAGAAACTGCCTTATCCTCTCAGCAGTCTTTTCTCTTGGTTCTGTTCTGCTCCCGATTCTGAGATGAACTGAGACAACATCACTGCCTCCTAACACAAGCCTTCTCTCTCCATAAAGGCGCTGCTTATCAACCTTTAGATGGACCACACCTCCCTCTATGTACATCTCAGGATTTTTCAGCACCTCTTCCAGAATTCCGTCCCTTTTAAGGAGTTCCTCAATCTTTTCACAACTCTTAACTGCCGTGGCTTCAAGCACCACAATTTCGTTCCCATGATAGCCAGTAGTGTGGCTCTCCCTTACTCTTGCATCTGGGGCAATTGTGGCAATTGCTTCTCTCACCTTTGCGGGAGATTCTGTGGCATGCACTATTGCCCTGATGTTCATCTCCTTTATCATTCTCACCACTCCCCGAGTTCATCCTGGTGTATGTTTATGTTTCCATTTCTCACAAGATATCTTAACCTGCAAACACTTTCAACAACTGTAGCAAGACCAAAGGCGCTTTCAAGGTTGATACCAGTCGTGAACAATCCATGTCCCCTGACAATTACAGCAGGATATTTTTTAAGGATGGGTGGCAGCTTTTCTGCAACTTCCTCCGATCCAATGGCATTTTTTACAGCCAAAACAGGAATTTTTTTCAGATAGTATCTTCCCTCCTCGTCAATCGGGATTATTTCCTCGCCAGTAAAGGATTCTGCAATCGCGTAGGGGGAATGGGCATGGACAACTGCAAGTGCAGAGGTATTTTTGTAAATCTCCTGATGAACCCTGACCTCGGTGGAGGCAAGAAATGTGCCAGCTGTGGCACCCTCCAGTGCAATTTCCACTATGTCCTCCTTCCTCAGGGCAGCCAGCATGCTCCCCCTGCGCTTTATGTATATTTTCTCCCCTCGCCTTACACTTATATTCCCGCTGTGTGCAGAGAGCACAAGGCCATTTTCGTGCATCAGTCTCCCGATTTTCTCCATCTCTCCGAAAACTTCCTCAATCTCTGACACCATTGCTCTCACTTTTTTTGGGTCTGGAACAAATCGCGAACTCATCGCCATCAAGAAAGAACTCCCTGTCGGGATGCTTCTCCTGAAGTTCCAGGATTATCTTCATAACCTCTTCGATTGTTTCCTCTGGCCTTATTTTGTGCTCCACCTTTTTCTCTGGCCTGTGAGCTTTCTTCTCCGCACTTTTTGTCATGGAAGGCACCACTCGTTCAAGAGCATATACGCAGTAATGGTATAAAATTTTTGTTGATGCAAAACAATATATAGGGGGAAGGTGATGGAGGGGCAGACCCCGCGGGGGTGGGGTGGATGCCAGAAGAGGAGAATGGCAAGTCCCTCTACCTGAAATGTTTCTACTCCGGTGATGATGGCCTATGCCACATCATTGCTTCATCGCCAGCAAAGTGTAGCAGATGTTTGAACTGGAGGAGCCTTGATGCCAGTTTAAAGAGCAAGTATCATGTAACCGATGTTTTCATTGAAATGTATGACATTCTTTCTGCTGACAGGCGATACAGGGGTTTCAGGGAGTGAGCCCACAGAGATGAAAAACATTTTCCCGAATCTGGAGATGCTCTCTGCAAGGATGCTTTATTGCTGGAACCTCGGTTTCAGCTCCATCTTTTCCCAGGTGCTCCCCGAATTTACCACCAGTATGGTAAACCAGGGGGTCAAGGTCATACCTTTTTTCCCGGATTTTCAGCCGGACATAGTAATGGGGCCTTCTGAAGACTCCATACTTTAAACTCGTGGAATAAAGCCTGATGTCATCAAACCTTTCAGTAAGAAAAAGCATTGAGAGCAGCCCGAACGCAACCTTCATCGGAGGTTGCACTGCAGTATTCCATATCTCACAGGATGGCTGGAGCCTGTAAAAGGCCCAGGGCCGCAGACTGCTCAGTTTCACCTCAAACCTCCCGGAAACAAGTTGATAAACCGCCTTTGCAACCCTCATGTCAGTAAGCTTCGGGTTTGAGAGCATCCTTGCATACCTCACCATGTCGCTGTTTACAAAGAACCAGGGTTTCGCACTGCACTCCATCACCTGCACCTCTTCCTCATCTTGGCAAAAACACCAATGAAAATACCAAGGAGGACTGCAAAAAGCTCCATGGCGGTAAAACCCGGTACTTTTGGCCGTGTAAAGGCTGTCACAATTTCCTCGGCATAGGCCTCGTCGAAGTAAACTCTGAGCTTCAGCCTGTATTCCTTTCCCCCCTTGAGTGGCTCACCATTAACAAGGGTGATTGTGTAGCTTGTTATGTTTCTCTCAGTTATGTTTGCAACGCTCACCCATCCATCCCCTGCCTCTGCCAGAATTTCATATTTCACAAAGTTTTCACCTTCATACCTCTCCCATTTCACCACGATGTAGTCCTCGCCTGTAAGTGCCACGGAAAAATTCATCTTTATTTCCGGGAGAAGCGAGACCTTCTTTACAGCCATGTGGGGCACAAAGGTTCCATGCTCATAGTAAATAGCTGCAATGGTTATGTTTTTCTGGCCGGAATAGGCGAAGGCAGGGATGGGGAAGGTGCACCGCATTGTGGTTTTATTGACAGGCACAAAATAAACACTGGCAAGCACAGGATACCATGAGGCCCAAAACTCACCTGTGGTGTTGAGATTGCCATCGTAAATATAGGCAAAAGGAAGGGAGCACATATGGGTGAGAAATGTGCTTTTGCTGGAAAGGGTGAGTTCCAGCACCTTTCCGAACCCAAAATTTTTGTAGTCCAGAGATAGGAAGGGGTCCATCCACCAATCTGCCGGGAGATTAAGCCAGGTAATCTCTTCTGTCTGCAGGGAGGAATTCTCTGCAGCAACAAACACGAGGGTAACACCAAAGTAGGGATGGATATGCCTTTCCTCAACGCCCCCTATCTCAAGAGTGAACGCACCATCTTTGTCTGTAGTGAAATTTCCGTGTATCTGGCCCCAGTTTTTGAGAAAATAAAGAATTTCTGCCCCGGAAAATGGCTTCGAGTCAGAGTAAACTGTGCCATTCACCCTCAGAGTGCCATTAGCATAGCTGGAATTATGGAGAATTACATCAAAACCAGAGGATGGGCGCTCCTCCCCTTGAAGTTTTATAGAGAACAGAAACTCTGCCGCGCTTTCCCCTGCACTTACCTCACCCCAGATGTAGAGGTAGGAGCTGAAAATTGGCTCGGGCAAAAGGTAGAAGCTGGCGATACCATCATTGTCTGTTCTTGCCTCAGTTTTCTTCCTCTCGCCCAGAAAATCTGTGGCATAGCTCAGCTTAATTGTGGCATTCCCTACACCTCTACCATTCTCATCACAAATTCCAAGCTCAATCCTCGCACTGGTCTCTGTAATCCTAACTGGCCTATACCAGACGCTCAAGGGGATGTAGGAAAGCCAGACAGATGTAGTTTCCACCTTCCCGTTGAGCCTTGCAGTTGCTGTGATTTTAAAGCTTTCAGAGTGGTTGAGCTGGGGCACTGTAAAGTTTCCAGTGTATCTTTTTCCCTCCTTTGAGAGGTTCAGCGGTTCCTGGGTTCCGTTAAATTCAAGGAAGGCGGCAATGCTCTCCGGCTCAGTGAGTGAGGAATTGAAGAAACATTCAACAGAGAAACTTACATTTTTTCCTGGCTGGAGTGAAGAAGAATTTGCATCAGGGAAGCTGATGTAAAGGAGGGCTGGAGATTCAAATGGGAGGGAAATGTAAATTGTTTTTCTGAGTTCGGAAAGAATGCCCGTGACAACAAACCTTTTTTCCTCATCCTCAGAAGTCAGATTGTACTGAACCATGTATTTGCCCTTTTCCATTTTAACAGGGTTTAGAGGCTTTAGGTTCCCCCCATAAATGTCCGTGAGATTCACATAAATTTCGCTTAGCTCCACACTTTCGCCTGAGAAATAAGAGAAGACTGTGAGGGTAGCAACATCACCCGGTCTATAAGCACCCTGTCTGTCAAGAGATGCAACCAGAATAAGGTCCGAGCCTGGCTCTGCGGAGCAACAATAAATCAATGCTCCAATGCAGAGTGCAATTCCGAGGAGCCCACAAACCAAACGAACTTGCATGGTCTCATTAAAAGTTCAGCCTTACTTAATGGTTTTGGAACTCAGTATGGACCCTGATGCGACATGGAGAAATGGCGGGGCGGTGCTCCTTTAGAACAATATCAATAAATACTATGAGAGTATAAGCATGGCTGTGAGAAAATGCCAGAGAAAGAGGAAAAGCCGATAAACGAGTTATTTACAGAAATTCTTATCAGGCTGAAGCAGGATATAGAGGTTTCCCTCCTCATGGATGCACTCGGGAGATATAAGAGGAAGTACAAGGAACTTGCAAAAATTGCGGTTACAGCTGATTATGAGGTTATTTTGAAGAGCAAAATCCAGGATGAGGAGGAAACATTTCTGGGTTTTCTTCATGCTGTCTATGAGACTGCAAAGGAGAAATCAGGTGTTGAGAGGGCCAGAACTGAAATGGGAGAGGTGCTTGAGCATCTGATTGCCACGATTGAGACTCCTGGGATTGTAAGGGTAACAAAGGAATTTCTGAGCAAGATAAGGCTTGAGAAAAGTGAGATGGAGGAGATTGCAGAAAAGTTGCTGAAGTATAAATTTGAGGGTTACCCAATAGAGGATGTGATTACTGAGAAGGAAAAGGGAAAAGAGGCGTTTTTGAAGGCCTACGAGGAATTTACAGCCCGTGTGGAAAGGCTGAAGAGTATCGAAAAACAGTTGGAGGAAATAGACACTTCTGGATATGAGAAGGAGGTCCTTGAAATTCACAGCAATCTGAAGAACCCTGCGAAACTGGAGTATGTGGAGCGGTTGATGAGAAAGATTGTCGCTGGAGCAAGCCTGGATAAAATGGAAAGAGAGCTGGAGGAAATTACCAAGGAAATTGATGTGCTTGAGAAAAAGATTGTAAAAAAGCCGAAAGTCAGGCCTGCGCCCAGGGTTGGAAGGGAGGGAAGGATTAACGGGCGAAGGGAAGGATGGATCAATGGTAAAGTTACCGCAGAGAGAAAATTACCGCAGAAGAAGGAGATGGAACCAAAAAAGAGGACTGCTGTTGCACTGATTGTGTTCCTCCTGCTTTCAATTCCACCTGTGGCAATTCTGCTCACACCTGAGGTGGGAATAAAGATTGACGGGAACATAGAGGACTGGGAAGGCAGGGCATACATTGAGCAATCACCAGTGGGAATGGATGTCCCAATCACAAAGTATGCTGTGGATGTTGATGAGAAGTATGTTT
>JAWACX010000039.1:0-11375 GCA_038896575.1 Thermoplasmata archaeon | reverse complement strand
GAATGATAAAGGCCAAACTTGTGGAGAAATATTCCATAGATGAGATACTGGCTGAAATGGGCAAACTGAGGGCGGTTCAGATAGGAAATATCTGGAAACTCACAGAGATAACGAAAAAACAGAGAGAGATACTGAAGAAGATGAATATCCCTGTTCCTATCGCGGTTGAACATAGTTATTAAAAGAGGTGGAGTTAAGGTTGCACAGGTGCGGAGGAGGAGAGTAAAAATAATGGAGTTTGTTGAGAAACTTGGCAGAGTGGTTTAGGTAACCCATCCCGTGAGAGCCCCACAGTGCCTGAGCTGGCAGAGCAGGTGAACGTGGCAGGAAGCTTTAAGTTTGAGGTTCAGCGCACAGAACATCCAGATAAACCCGCTCTACCTCCTTTGCAATTTTTTTCCAGTGGTATTTCTCAAGCACCTTCCGTCTCCCGTTCTCTCCGAGTTTTCTTCCGAGTTCGGGGTTTTCCAGAATCCTTCCTATCTTTTCAGCTAGGTCTTCTGGATTCATCGGTTTACAGAGCAAACCCTCCTTACCCTCCTCAACCACCTCATTGACCCCTGGAATGTCTGTAACAACAACTGGCCTTCCGGATGCCATTGCCTCCACAATCACGAGCCCGAACGCCTCAAGTCTTGAGACGGAGGGCAGCACGAAAACATCACATGTTGCAAAATATACTGGAAGTTCAAAATACGAAACTCTGCCCAGGAACACAACCCTTTCCTCAAGGTTCCTGATTTTCACGAGTTTTTTGAGATTTTCCATTTCTGGCCCTTCACCTACTATCAGGAGAACAACATCTTCGGGAAGATGCCTGCAGGCCTCAATTAGAAAACTCACACCCTTCTGGTAAACCAGCCTTCCCACAAAAAGCACAAGCCTTGAATTTCCGTATTTCTTTCTTAATTCCTCTGAGAATTTTTCAGGTGAGAATCTCTCTGTATCTACAGCGGATGGAATTATTTCTGGCTCAAGGTCCCAGATGGTTCTCGATGTTGCCTGGTAAGTTCTGGTATGCACGATAAGCTTTGCAGCATGCTCCACAGTGTATCTTCCCATTGTTCCCCTGTAAATCTCAACTATCAGATTTCCAAGTGGTATGGCCAGTTCCACATCACAGTGGTAGGTGAGAACATAGGGTTTCCGGAGTTTTACGAGGGAAAGGGAGGCAAAGAAGGAGGTGAGCGGTGGCGGGAAATGGAGGTGCGCAATGTTGAAATCAATTTTTTTTATTCTGAAAAAAATTCCAGGATTTATCGGGGTGTTGAAAGGGCTTCCGAATGTTGGCACCCTGATTATTTCAATTCCCTCAAATTTTTCTTTTTCCGGCAACTCGTTGCTGTGATTTGCGGTGAGAACCTTAACATCATGTCCCAGTTCTACAAGGCCCCTGCTTAATGCAAGAACATGTGACTCAACGCCTCCAACATGGGGATGAAAGTATGGAGAAACCTGCAGAATTTTCATGGCAGTTCCTCGATTATCTTCTTCATCTTCAGGGCATCAACCTCAAGAACAGGGCTTTCAGAGATTATTGTGATGGGATAGTTCCTCCTTTTCAGCACCCTGGCAATAACCCTGAAATCTGGCTCATTTGATTGTTCCATCGTGAGATGCATTCGCTCCCCTTTTGCTGTGTAGGCAATGCTGCTCATGTGCACATGCATGAATGAATAATTGCCAGCCTCGAATTTTTTCACAATTTCCTCGAACTCTGCCTCGGTCCTGAGCTTTCCATTGGACCTTGCATACATATGGGCGAAGTCTAGCACTGGCATCACATTTCTAAACCTTGCGCAGACCTCCAGAATTTCATCAAGTGTTCCCCAGGCACTCACCTTTCCCATTGTCTCCAGTCCTATGACAACATCCTCTCCTGTCTCCTCCAGACAGCGTTCCAGATTTGCTGTGATTATCTCTGTTGCTTCCCCGGGTTTTTTGCCTGAATAGTAGCCAGCATGCACAACAACTGGCATTGCATTGGCTGCAGAGGCAACCTTCGCTGTTTTAACTATGTGGGCAATGCTTTTCTCCACCTTCTCCTTTTCCTTTGAATTCAGATTGATGAAGTAAGGGGCATGGGCTGATAGTTTTATTCCATGTCTCTCCGCCAGTTCTCCCACTTCTTCTGCCCTTTCCAGGCTCATCCTCGCCCCTCTCACAAATTCCAGCTCCAGTGCATTTAATCCGAGTTGCTGGAGGTATTCAAACGCCTCCTCATAGCTCCCGCATTTCGCAGGGATTCCAGCAGGACCAAAGTAGAACATAGTCTCACACCACTGCATACACTTGAAAGTTATAATTGTTTCTGTGGTTTCTGGGAGGGAGGAGGAAAAAGTAATATATTCCATGCCCGCTTCGGAATTTCCATGGAAGGAATAAAAAAGGTACTCTGCATTTCCTCACTTGACACTTCTGGCCTTGCAGGAATTGCAGGGGACATCAACGCGCTTTCCCATCTTGGAGTGCTACCCCTGCCTGTTATTGTGAACGCTGCAATTGAGACCCAGGAGGCAGTGGTAAAGGTTGTTCCAATGGAACGAGAGTTTGTTGAGTCTGCAATCAGGACCGGTTTGAGCGAGAAGCCAGAGGTTGTGAAACTCGGAATGCTCGGGAAAAATACCAGGATTGTGGCAGAACTTCTCCCTTCGGATTTGCCTGTGGTTGCAGACCCTGTTTTCCTCTCCACATCCGGCTATCTTTTTGCAAGCAAAAGCGAGATTGAAACTTTTGGAGAAAAAATTGCAAAGAGGGCAGCACTGATAACTCCAAATCTGGCTGAGGCAGAGCTGCTGCTGGGAATGAAAATAAGGACAGAGGATGATGCTAGGATTGCATGCATTGAACTCCATGAAAAGTTTGGCTGCGGTGTCCTGGTTAAGGGCGGGCATCTGGGTGCTACGGATTACCTTGCATGGGAGGGGAAAATCCATACGCTTAAAGGGGTGAGAGTGGAACGCCCATTGCGGGGTACTGGCTGTGTGCTTGCATCCCTGATTGCTGGGCATCTGGCGAAGGGCTATGGAATCCTTGAGGCTGCTAGGAAAAGCAAGGCCTTGATGGATGTTTTGATTGCAGAATCCGAGTTTGCGGGTAAAAAATACTGGATAAACCCCTGCGGGGTTTTGAAAAGGGATGCGGAGAGATGGAAAACCTGGTACGGGCTTTCAGAGATTGTGCCGAGGTTCCTGGCAGTTCTCAGGAATGAGCATATCCCTGAAGTTGGAATTAACATTGGATTTGCAATGCCCGGGGCAAAAACAAAGCAGGATGTGTGCGCCATAGATGGCAGGATTGTGCGAACCACAGAGGGCCCGAGGCCCTCTGGTCCAGTAAAATTCGGTGCAGGGGACCATGTGCCCAGAATAATTCTTGCCGTGATGAAGTTTGAGAAGGAAAAAAGATGTGCCATGAACTTACGATACACAAGGGAATGTGTGGAGAAGGCAAAAAATCTCGGTTTTGTTGTGGGCACATTTTCAAGAACTCTTGACCCGGGGCAGGGAACAATGGAGTGGGGCATAGAGCAGGCTGTGAAAAATGCAGGAAGGGTGCCTGACCTGATTTACGATACTGGTGATGTGGGCAAGGAGCCGATGATCAGGTTGATTGCTGAAAATCCAGAAAAATTGCTAGAAAAACTGAGAAAACTGGTGGGCTGAATGCGAATTGCAATGTTCACAGAGAGCTATCCACCCACAACAGATGGCGTTGCCACCTATGTGGCCTCGCTCAAAAAAGCCCTGGAAAAACTTGGAACTGAGGTTATTGTGTTCACAGCAAGTCCTGGAGGGGCTGAGAAAGGGGTGCACAGGCATCACTCAGTGACAGTGCCCTTCTATCGCCAGTACAAAATGGCAGTTTTTCCATACTATCATGCATTTACCATCATGCGGAGATTCAGGCCTGATGTTGTGCACATTCATACGCCATTTGCTGTTGGTTCTGCAGGTTTTTTTGGGGCAAGGGCGCTGCGTGTCCCTACAGTGGGAAGCTTCCACACAAACATCAAGGAGATGAGCCAGAGCGTAAAAAGTTTCCTTGCAAACAGGGCATTTGTGGCAATGGGCTGGAGATACTCGCTCGGAATTTACTGGCGTTGCAATGCTCTTACCGTGCCAAGCAGGGTTGTGAGGGATTTCATTCATGCCTCTGCAATCAAGCCATTCAAGACAAATATTCGGATAGTGTGGACATTGCCAGATTTGGAAAAACTTACTGGCAGGATTGGTAATTTTGAGGCCCGGAAAGAGCTTGGACTGAAGGACAGTTTTGTGGTCACATTTTTGAGCCGTTTAACCAGGGACAAGGGAATCTACACATTCCTTGAGTGTGCAGCGCGGTGCAGAGATGCGGTGTTTCTTATTGGTGGCACAGGGCCTGAGGAAAAGAATGTGAAGGATTATATAGCCAGAAAAAAACTTACAAATGTGAGATTTCTCGGGTTTGTGGAGGAGGAAAAAAAGCCAGGCTTACTTGCAGCAACCGATGTTTTTGTTCTGCCCTCCTTTGCTGACACCTTTGGAATCGTGCTCATTGAGGCAATGGCCTGCGGTGCTGTGGCTGTAGGCACGGATGCGGGTGGCATAACCGAGTTCTTGAGGCATCGAGAGAATGGAATGGTGGTTCATGCAGGTGATGCAGAGCAACTTGCAAGTGTTGTGAGCGAACTGCAGAAAGATGCTGGCTTAAGGGCAAAATTGAAGGAGAATGGCAGAAAATTTGCGATGGAGCAGGGGAGCGTTGAGAGAAGTGCAAGGGAAATGCTGAAACTCTACGAGGAAGTTATTGCAGCTGGCTGGAAAAAGTATGTTTAGGGTTTCAGGTCTGCATAGAGCCAATGAGGTTTTCACCCAGCACAATTTTCACAGCCAGCGTTTGACTGAAAAATTGCCTTATAAAATAATAAAAAATTAAGAGTGTTTGTGTGGTTTCCGCACCCTGGCAAGGATAAGCAGTGATGCGAGAGCCAGCACAAACAATGGCATAGAGTTGAACTCAGCAACTGGGTTGCCGAGTGGATACCAGTCGCTTGCACCCGCGCCGCCAGCAATCGGGTAGGCATTCGCAGTGCCCCAGCCCTGACCATCCCAGTTGCTCCAGTAGTTGCCTTCCTGGGTTGTGGTGTCATACCAGGAGTTGCCGCCAACATCATCGTAGGCCTGGCAGTTGCCGTTTACACCCCTGCCTGCACCGTTCGGAGTATCGGTAGATGCCCCTTGGCTCAGGTACCGTAGGGCGGTAGCCCCGTTGCCGATGAAGTTGTTGTGGTGGATTGTGTTGCCTCTGGAACTAGATGTGATATAAACCCCATAGTACGCGTTGTTGCAAACCCAGTTATAGATGATGATGTTGTCGCTTGAGGAAGATAAGTAGATGCCGTTGTAGGAGTTGCCAGAGGCGGTGTTATTTGTGATACTGTTGTTGCTTGAGGAAGACAATAAGATGCCGCTGCTGGACCTCCCTCCGCCGTTGCCAGAGGCATTGTTGTTTGTGATTGTGTTGTTGCTTGAGTACCACAAGTAGATGCCGAGGCCAAAATACCAACCGCTGTTGCCAGAGGCAGCGTTGTTTGTTATGGTGTTGTTGCTTGAGTGCCTCAAGTAGATACCGTAGCCGTAGTCCCCTCCGCTGTTACCAGAGGCATTGTTGTTTGTGATTGTGTTGTTGCCTGAGTCCCCCAAGTAGATGCCGGCCTCAGAGTTACCCGAGGCGGTGTTGTTTGTGATTGTGTTGTTGCTTGAGTCATACAAGTGGATGCCGTATCTGGAGTTGCCAGAGGCATTGTTGTTTGTGATGTTGTTGTTGCTTGAGTGCCACAAGTAGATGCCGCAGTCGGAGTTGCCAGAGGCATTGTTGTTTGTGATGTTGTTGTTGCTTGAGGAATCCAAGTAGACGCCGTAGTAGGTGCCCGAGGCATTGTTGTTTGTGATGTTGTTGTTGCTTGAGGAAACCAAGGAGATGCCAGAGGCATTGTTGTTTGTGATGTTGTTGTTGCTTGAGGAATACAAGTAGATGCCGTAGTAGGAGTTGCCAGAGGCATTGTTGTTTGTGATTGTGTTATACTGGCTACCACCATACAAATAAATTCCGAAGTTTGAGTTATCGCACTTGTTGGAATCCAATGTGCCATGTGTCACATTGTTCAACGCAATGCCAGCACCGTAGGGGGCACTGCCAGAACCTGTTGCACCGTACACATTGCAGTTTCTTATCACAAAATAGGCATCAGTGTTCTCAATCCAGATGCCATAAGGGCCTCCATTTGCATCTATTTCCCAGCCTGCTATTATGTACGGGTCGTTCTGCGTGCCAGAACCACCAATAACACCATTGGCAGAGGTAAAATTGGCATTGCCTTTTATATAGATTGGCCAACGGGGCGTGTACTTTATTTCCATTTTTGGGCCTGCGTTTATTTTGATAACACTTGCACTGGTGCTCTGCCATGTGAGCACTGCAACAACGCTCAGCAGAAGCATTGCAACCACAAAAATAGCCAGGACTTTGCCATGCTCAGGCTTTTCCTTTGTCTTCCTACCAACGCCGCAACCATTCCTGCCTGTGAACCAATCTGGGAAACCATTGGTGTTGTACCTTGCGTTTCTAATCCCAACCCCTTTTGTCATCTTGCTCTCTAATTTCATCCAAATCACAAAGAGAATGAACGCAAAGTGAGATATAAAAATTTGCGGTGATTAGCCGCTGTTGGCGATTAATTTGTCAAAAACCTGAGTGATTTGGGAATTATCGTTAAATAAATTCACCCCCCAAAAATTTTTCTTGAGTTGACGGGGATTATCCACCGCCCACAGGCGGAAAAATGGCTATCGCATCGCCGCCCTTCACACGGGTTTCCAGTCCCTCCTTCACCTCTATGGCCAGACCATTAACAAGGACTTTGACGAATGGCACCACTTTTTCACCCTCAAATAGCTTTTCCTTTAGTTCTGGATAGCGTCTGACAACTTCGTGAAGCACCTCTCCCACGGTTTGAAAGCCCTCGCTCTCAAGCTGAATTGCCTGGATGTTCGTGATTTCTCTGAAGTAACCAAAAAATTTTACAGTAATCTGGCTCAGGGCCTACCACCCATTGTCAATGCCAGAATTGCCTTCTGCACATGCAGGCGATTTTCTGCCTCATCATTCACGATTGAGTGAGGCCCGTCAATCACAGCATCAGTCACCTCATAGCCCCTGTCAGCGGGCAGGCAGTGCATGTAGTAGGAATGCCTGTTGGTCAAATCCATCAATTCCTCGTTGCAAATCCAGTCAGTATATTTCTTTGCAATCTGCATGCTTTCCTCTGGCTTCTGGGTTACCAGCAAACAGCCCCAGCTCTTCGGATAGACCACATCAGCACCCTCAAATGCCTCCTTCATGTTGTGCGTTACCTCAAATTTCACTCCTGCCTCCTCAGCATTCTTCTTTGCCTGTTCCATTATCTCCGGCATCAGCTTGAACTCAGGTGGATGGGCAAGTGTCACATCAAATCCAAACCTGGGCATGAGCAAAATGAGCGACTGGGGCACTGACATAGGTTTCATGTAGCTCGGTGCATAGGCCCAGGAAACCACAAATTTCTTTCCCTCAAGTTTCCGCATCTTTTCCTTGAGTGTGAAAAGGTCTGCCATTGCCTGACAGGGATGGTAAACATCGCACTGCATGTTTATAACTGGGATTTTGGAATGCTTTGCAACCTCCCTGATGTATTTGTTTCCCTCGCCATACAAACAGTGCCTTATGGCTATTCCATGACCATAGCGGCTCAACACCTCTGCGGTGTCCTGGGCACTTTCGCCATGGCTTATCTGCAATCGCTCCGATGGCAGGTCATGGGCATGACCACCAAGCTGTGTCATCGCTGCTTCAAACGAGTTCCTTGTCCTTGTGGACTTGTCAAACCAGATCATGAACAGGGTTTTGTCCTGCAAAAGCCGATGCTCCTCGTTCAGTGCAAACTTGGTCTTGAGGTATTTGGCAACCTCAAACACTGTTTCCAGCTCCTCAATATCCCATTCCTGGTCGGTTATAAAGTGCTTTCCTCTCAACATTGTTTTCATTTTTCTCACCTCATGAACATCTGGGGCAACAGTGCATAGAATGCTGTGGAAATAACCAGATGCTCTATCGGAACCTGGTCCTCCACGGTGTGAGAGTGCTCCTCCCTCCCTGGCCCGAAACCAATTGTCGGGATTTTTGCAATGCCCATTGTGTAGGAGCCATCTGTTCCGAAAACCCATTTTGAAATTGCTGGCTTTCTTTCCAGAATTGCTTTAGCACACTCCAACCCATTCTGGACGAGCACATGATGCTCATCAAGTGCCCAGGCTGGAAAATACTTTTCAACCTTCTTCACGAAACCCTTGTAACTTGGTTTCTCGTAAACTGGAATTTCAATCTCCGCATCTCCAAATTCCTTCAAATTCTTTATCTCGGAAACTGCAAGTTCCTTATCTTCGCCAAAAGTGAGGCGTCTATCCAGGTAGATGGAGCATTCATCTGGCACTGCATTGTATGAGGGGGTTTTGCAATCAATGTGAGTTACTGCTATGCTGCCCTTGCCCAAAAATTTGTCCTTCTTCAGTTTTGCATTTAATTTTTCTATGCCCTTCACAATCGGCATCATCTTGTAAACTGCATTCTCCCCGCGCTCTGGTGCACTTGCATGACAGGACCTGCCTTTCGTGCGAACAATAATTTCCAGTCGTCCCCTGTGGCCCCTGTAGATGTCCAGGTTTGTGCATTCGCCAAGCACCACATAATCAGGCCTCAGACCATAGTCCTCAATCAAAGAGCGAGCAGCAAGTCCATCGCAATCTTCTTCTTGGACAATCCCTGCAGCGTAAAATGTGTAATCTGATTCAAGCCCGAGCTGTTTTATAATCTTGCCAGCATAAACCATGCAGGCGATTGCGGCCTTGTTGTCTGATGCACCTCTACCATAAATAATTCCATTCTCAACCTTGCCCCTGAACGGGTCAAATTTCCATGCCCTGGGGTCTCCAATACCAACAGTGTCTATGTGGGAATCAAAAAGAATTTTTGTTTTTCCATTTCCAATTCTTCCTACAATGCTGCCCATGTGGTCCACAAAAACCTCATCAAAACCAACGCTCTTCATTTCCTGCCCTATTCTCTCTATCACCTTGCCTTCCTCACCAGAAAAGCTTGGAATTGCAATCAGGTCTCTGAGAAACTGAACCAACTGCTGTTCATTTTCCTTGGCTTTTGCCTTTATTTCTCTTGCATCCAATTTTTCACCGAGAGAAGAAAAGGAGAGAAAGGGTATATAGATTTCGCTTTCCCCGAAGCCATCAGTAAACTTTTTATAGCCATAGAGCGTTATGTCTTTCAAGGGCTGTATGGCGATACCAGCCTCATGGAATACATGCTGCCAGCGTGCAGGTTGTTTGGTTAGATGCTCAAAGCATCCTAGCCAACATGTATCCATGTATTAAGGGCTGGCGCTGAAATGCAGCTTGAGCACTACGAGGGCATTCTTTCAGGCGAGAGAGAAGCTGGTTTCCTGAGAGCAAAAAAATACAGGTTGGATTACGAGAAAGATGCATCCATCTGGGAACTCTGGAAAATTCACGATGAAGCACTCTTGGATTTGAAAAACGGAGGGAGGCAGGGGAAAGGAAAATCCAATTTGCTGGAGTTGAAAAGGGACATTGCTTGGAAAATGTTTGAGGAATGCGAGTTTTGCGAGAGGAGGTGCAGGGTGAATAGAAGGGATGGAAAAAAAGGGTTTTGCGGAGTTCTGAAACCAAAAATTGCTTCGGAGTTTCTGCATTTTGGTGAGGAGCCCATGCTTGTGCCCTCCCATACAATTTTCTTCACCGGCTGCACATTCAGATGCATCTTCTGCCAGAACTGGGACATAAGCTAGTATCCAGAGAATGGTGTCACCATTGCACCAGAGGAAGTTGCAGCAATAATAAGGGCAAGGCACACAGTATCATTGAATGTAAACTGGGTCGGCGGGGAGCCAACACCCAATCTTCCATTTATTCTGGATGTTCTTTGCCTCCTTGACATCAACATCCCTCAAATCTGGAACTCAAACATGTACATGAGCAGTGAAACGGTAAAGCTGCTGGATGGGATTGTGGACCTCTACCTTCCAGACTTCAAGTATGGAAACAATGATTGCGCCTGGAGACTTTCTGGTGTGAAAAATTACATTGAGGTTGTGCTCCGGAACCACAGGGCTGCAAAGACTCAGGGGGATATGTTGATAAGGCATCTCGTGATGCCTGGTCATGTAGAATGCTGCAGCATTCCATTTCTTGATTTAATCCACAAGGAACTTGAGAAGAAAAACCTGATGCTCAACATAATGGACCAGTATAGACCAGAGTATAAGGCCTATGATTTTCCAGGAATGGACAGGAGAATCACACAGAGGGAGTATACCACCGTGCTGAAGTATGCAAAAAATCTGGGTTTTTCATGTGTTCCCTGATGCCAGCTTTGCCATTCCCCTGCAAAGCAGGAACATGGCTGCAAACTCGGGCACTTCAGTTATTCCTTCTCTCAAAGAAAACTTTTCCCCTCTGAGTTGAATTTCATCTGCCTTCAGAATTTCAACTCTCACCGGTTTATCTGAATAGACACCTGGCACCGCATCCCGCAGCGGCTCAAACTCCTCAAATTCCTCCCTGCTCATCTCCTTGACAACCAGTCCTGTCTTACCATGGAGCGTGAATGGGAGGCGGATAAGCCGCTTGATGTCCGATGTTACTGGCTCATCGGTCTCGCCACCGATTGCCGGTGTTAACTTCTGCACCACAAACAAGATAAGGGCTCTCTGGGCACCTGTAGTAAGCATTGCCAAGCTTCCTTTCTCTAAAATCGTCTTGTATTTTTCTTCCAAATAGAGTTCATTGTAAAGTGCTTCTCCAATTGCAGGTCCAATACCTTTCACACCGCCTTTTCTACCTTGAATCATGTTCAAAAATTCCTCCTTGGTGAGATTCTTCCACTCAAGGAGTGCGGAAATAATTCCCTCCCGCAGCCGCTTTCTCCAGCCAACAGAATCAGTTGACGGAAGTTTTATTGAGATTTTTCCTTTTTGCGGGTATCTCCCATCTTCCTTCAGTCCACCAGGAATGTACTCTTCCGCATCCAACAAATGTCTTATGTTCTTTCTTATCTCGTCAATGCCCTCCCCCTCTATCAAACCAGTGCCAGCAATGTAGTCCACAATCTCCCTCCTTTCATTTGAACCAAGTTTCCTGACACAATCCTTGGCAATATGGGCGTGATAGCCTCTACCGCCTGAAAACACAATTTTCACATCTTTTTCATCAAAACCAAAGTCGTTGAGCAGGAAGTCATCCACGAGTTTCCTGAATTCCTCCTTC
>JAWACX010000038.1:0-11477 GCA_038896575.1 Thermoplasmata archaeon | reverse complement strand
ATACCAGTATTGCAACGACGGAACTCGGTACGACATCCAAACGAATCAGCCTCTCTATCCAAATAAAATTCTAATTCAATTTCCCCTTGATCCCATTTATTCGCTCCCTTCAAATGTAGTTGTGACCTCAGCGTTACTTCAACTCTACATGGAGACATACTACGACTCAAACGGGCTTACAATAGGTGCATACAGGATAATGGTTCCCTGGCTTGAAGGTACGGGCAACTGGACAGTGACAAACGATGGTGCAAACTGGTACACAAGAGATGGAGCAACGCCATGGACCACGGAGGGTATGGGAGCGGGCACAGACTATGAGGCAACGCCTGTAGCTACAACTACAGTAACTACTATTGCATGGTACTCCTGGGACATAACAGCGCTTGTGAATGGATGGAGGGCCGGGACTTATCCTAACTATGGCGTGGTCTTGATGGGAATTTCGACAAACACATATTGGAAGGCATTCTTTTCCTCAGATTATCCAACCGCTGCATATCGTCCAAAGCTCGTTGTCACCTACACCCAGGATACAACTCCACCTATAACCACGGCCTCTCTCAGTGGTATCCAGGGGAACAATAATTGGTACATCAGTTCCGTGGTTCTCAATCTTTCGGCTACAGACCCTGCACCCTCTGCCGGCGGTTCAATAACCACATACTACAGGGTCAACAACGGAAGTTATGCGTTGTATTCTGGCCCTGTATCCTTCTATGCAGATGGTGATTACTATATTGAGTACTATTCCATAGACGGTGTAGGCAACCAGGAGACCCCGAAGTCCCTCTACTTCAGAATTGATGCCAGCCCCCCGAGCACAACCCACACACTTGCCGGAACAGGTGGAATAGACAACTGGTTCTCAAGTGATGTAATCTGTACGCTTTCGGGCACCGATGCCCTTTCAGGCCTCGCAGGAATCTATTACTCCGTAGATGGCGGTGCAGAGTCAGCATACTCCTCTCCCTTTGTGATAAGCTCGCCAGGAACGCACATAATTTCCTACTATGGCAAGGATAACGCAGGGAATTCTGAGAGCCCCCACAATGTGGAGGTAAAGATAGACAAGGACCTGCCCGAAACAAATCACACCCTATCTGGTACTCTGGGCCCCGAGGGATGGTACATTACTGATGTTACCTGTACTTTAACAGGCTCCGACCCCACATCAGGCCTCTACAGAATTTTCTATAAAGTTGATACAATGGCTGAAAAAATTTACACTGCACCATTCACAATCACTGGTGAAGGAGTTCATACACTCTCTTACTATGGAGAAGACCTGGCCGGGAACAAGGAACAGCCCCACACACTCCAGATAAAAATTGATGCCACTGCCCCTGTTTCCTCTCACGCACTTACAGGCACAGTTGGAGAAAACGGATGGTATATTTCAGATGTAAGTGTGACGATAACAGCAACAGATGGTGGCTCCCAGATAAATAAAACATATTACAGGATTGACAGCAGCGGCTGGCAGGTTTACACTTCGCCTTTTAAAGTAAGCCAGGAAGGCAATCACACCCTTGAATACTACTCTACAGACATAGCTGGGAACATAGAAAAATCCAAAACACTTAATCTCAGGATTGATAAGAGTCCTCCAGTTGTTTCCTACCAGATAAAGGGCACTTCTTCTGGTGTGGAGAACTGGTATATCTCAGAGGTGACGCTTTATTTGAACGCCACAGATGGAGCTTCAGGGGTTGCAAAAATATTTTACTCCATAAACAATGGCACCTATACCCAGTACACCCAACCCCTCAAATTTTCCGATGGTATCTACACGGTAAGATACTATGCGAAGGATATGGCAGGGAATACTGAGCCGGAAAGCACCCTTGTCTTGAAAATTGATACCTCAAATCCCGCAGTCACCCATCTCCTTCCAGAGCCAACAGGAAAAAATGGCTGGTATGTCCAGGATGTTGTATTTGAACTCAATGCATCGGATGAGTTCTCTGGTGTTGAGGAACTCTGCTACTCAATAGATGGAGGTGAAGCCATACTTTACACTGCACCTGTGACAATCACGAGGGAGGGCTGTACAAATGTGAGCTACTGGGCTAGGGATAGGGTGGGGCATATTTCTGAAATTAACTTTTTTGAAATATGGCTGGATAAAACGCCACCAGAGATAACTGGCAACATTTCGGGCAAGAGCGGGAAGAATGGCTGGCTCGTTTCCTCGGCAACTGTAAAGCTCGGGGTAAATGATGCTTGCTCAGGTGTGGAAAAGGTATATTATAGAATAAACGGAGGTAGTTATCTGGAGTATTCGTCCCAGATTAATCTCAAAGAGGATGGGAGGTATAACATTACAGTCTATGCCGTGGATGGAGCAGGCAACGAAGCGCAACCAGTGTTCTTCAATGTGAAGATTGATACAAGGCCCCCGAGAATCGAGCATAAACCAGTCACTGAGTGGCTGTATCTTGAAGAGATGAAAATCGGAGTCCAGTGCACGGATGAGAACATGGTTACCATTGTGGCCCTCTATTACAGGACAGGGAATGGGGAATGGAGAAACATGGAGATGCTAAGCCAGGGTGGAGAATACACTGTAACAATTCCTAAGGAGGAGGTGAAGCTGGAAGGAATAGAGTACTACATTGTGGCGGAAGATGAAGCAGGGAATCAGGCAGTCCTTCCTGCTGGTTCTCCGGATGCTGCCCCGTATCATGTGAATGTTCACCTGAATTACTGGTACCTACTTCTTCTCATTCCAATCATCCTTCTCCTCTTGCTGATATTTGCGTTGGCTAGGAGGAGGGCAAAGGAGCCTCTCCAGCCCGCTCTTCCAGCAGCGGCTGTTCCAGATTGCCCTGTATGTAAATTTCCGATAAGGCCAGGGGCAGATGCATATAAATGTCCCCAGTGTGGCACGATAACCCATGCGAATTGCATGATTAGGCAGAAAGTATGTCCCAAATGTGCCCTTCCAATGCAGGTGGTTGTGGAAAAGACAAAGGTGGTGGAGAAAGCGAGGGAGATGAAGGATATCTGTGGAATCTGTGTTTATCCCCTTGAGCCCGGGGATGAGGCTTACAGATGCACCTGCGGTGCAATTTACCATGGCAAGTGCATCCTGGAGTTGAAAATGTGCCCGGCGTGCAAGCGAGAAATCAGGGTAATGTAATCCGGATTTCTGCAGCGGATATTGAAAAGTACACCTACTGTCCGTTAAGCTTCAAACTGAGTTACAGCGAGAAAGACAAGGAAAACAGGAGCCAGAAGGAAGGTAAGAAGAAACACAGGAGTTACACGAGGAAGGTAAAGCAGATTCTTAAGACAGAGCAGAGAATTGCTGATGCGGAACTCCTTGTGTTTATTGGCGGTGTGATTTCCACGATTGTGGCAATCTCGGGAGCAATAATTTATTCTCCTCTACAGAACCTCATTGTTTCTAGGATTACTCTAATTGTGGGATTAATATGGCTAGGTGTTGCAGTCTTTTTCCTCTATCTCTCTGCCTTTTTTGCACGACAGACCTTCCGCCATGTCTTACTTACAGGTATTTTTGCAGGTATTTTGTTTCTAATCTCCTCTTTCACCTATGCTTTTGAGAACCCATACATCGGGCTCATATTTGAGCCTGTTGCACTTATCTGGCTCATGTTCACCTCTGTGTTTTTCTTCATTGGCGAGAGGTATCATGCTAAAGCCAGGAAAATGCGGCAGGAGATGGAGCTTGAAAAGAAGGAGATTCTGATACCTTCCCAGGAGAGACCAATGGAAACAAGGGATGGAAAGCTGAGTGGAACTCCTGATTTTATTCTGAAAACCGGAGAGTTTCTGATTCCAGTGGAGATAAAGACAGGAAGAGTCCCTCAGGGCCCCCATTTCTCTCACATTATGCAGTTGATTGCCTACTGTTATATCATGGAGGATGTGCAGGGCAAAGCACCTCCCTATGGAATTCTAAGGTATGGTACAACCGATTTTGAGGTTGAGTACACACCAGAACTCAAAAACTTGCTTGAGAGGAAGATAGAGGAGATGAGAAAAGTCCTGGGCGGTGAAATTGAAGTTCACAGGAATCACAACAGACCTGGCAAGTGCAGAAATTGCTCAAGGAAAGAGATTTGTCCTGAGCGGCTGGTTACCGAGGCAACCTAAAGGGAGACTGGGGCATAATTTGGCCTTTCAGAATTTTGAGTGATTCCTCAAGGCTTTGAATTTTTCGCCCGATGAAACGCTCGGCTTTTGCAACAGAAAGACAGGAATGAAGTCCTCTGGGAACATTCTGGTAGTCCCTGCTTCTCACAGGCACGATCAATTTTTCATCAAACCCGAAAATTTCCGCAATCTTTCTGCCAAGCTCCACCCTTGAAACGCAGTCCCGGCCTGTGGTGTGAAAAACCCCTGAACCACCTTTAAGGGCAATAGAGAGAATCACATCTGCCGCTTCATCAGCGAATGTGGGATTGCAAAACCTGTCTTCAAAAAGCTCAATTCTTTTTCCTGCCTTCAGCGTTTCAATCATCCACATAATTACATTCTGGCGATGATGGGGAGCCCGTTTCCCATAAATTGTTGAGACACGACAGACAAGATTCTGTCTCTCTCGCAACACAATTTTCTCTGCTTCCAGCTTTGTGTGGGCATAAAAGTTCGGGGGATTGGGCGCATCCTCCTCGGTATAGGGCACCTCCTTTTTTCCATCAAAAATTGCGTCCGTGGAAATGTAAACGAGCTTTGTCCCAAAGTGCTGGCATGCTGTGAACACATTTTCTGCACCACGCACATTCACTGCAATTGCTTTTTCCCTGTTTTTCTCGCAAGCATCAACCTCTGTGTAAGCTGCAACAAGCACTGCAATGTCTGGCCTCGCCTTTTTGAAACCTTCCACAACACTCTCCTGGTCTGTAATGTCCATCTGAATTTTTTTTGCGTTTTGAATCTCAACTTCCTTGGTTGCAACCGTGTACCATGGTTCTCCATGTCTCACAGAGCTTTGCACGATTCTTTCGCCAAGAAGCGAGGATCCGCCTATAACCAGAATTTGCATGTTTTTCCGGAAGCCACAAAAATATATATCCCTTGCCAATATCTGCCACATGATGGACAGATACAGGGAAACTGAACTTGAAAATGGCATCAAAGTAGTTACAGAGAAAATTCCTCATCTTGATTCCGCAACTGTATGTGTTTGGCTAATGTCCGGTGCGAGAGATGAGAAGGATGTGCCTGCAGGTACCGCCCATATGCTGGAGCACATGCTCTTCCGCGGCACCAGAAAAAGGAGCGGTGAGGAAATAAACCGGTTGATAGAGGGCACTGGCGGCGAGATGAATGCATTAACCGGCTATGAATACATGTGCTTCTATGCAGGCACCCTGAAGGAAAATCTAGAAATTGCGCTCTCCCTCCTCGCAGAGATTCTCACAGAACCGTTGCTCTCTGAAGAAATTCTGGAGAGGGAGAAACATGTGGTGTATGAAGAAATCCGCCTTCATGAAGAGAATCCCGAGAAGTTCATTTTTGATGCTCTCAAGATGTGTTCCTGGGGCGAGAGTGAACTGGGAAAAATCGAGACTGGAAAAATTGAGGATGTGAAGAGCCAGAAAATAGGGGATTTGAAGACATACATAGACCAGCATTTTCTCACGAAAAATTTCCTCGTTTCTGCATCCGGCAATCTGGAACATGAAAATATTGTGGAATGGGTAGAACGGTATTTCGGGAATTTAAGAGAAGGAAGTGCTGAAAAGCAGAGGAAGAAACCAGAATTTTTGGCTATGGAAAGGGAGTTTCATGGAGGCGAGGCACAGGCACACATTGGGGTCGGGTTTGAGGGCCTGAATTTTTTGCATCCAGACCTATTTGCTCTAAAGGTGCTCAGCGTATTGCTCGGTGGTGGCACGAGTTCACGGCTCTACAGAACCATCCGTGAAAGGGAAGGGCTTGGTTACGCTGTCTTCACACACTCCCAGAGTTATGAGGATACAGGTCTCCTGGGAATTTATGCTGGTGTTGCAACTAAAAACCTGGAAAGGGGAAAACACCGAATTTTGGAAGAGGTGCAGAGGGTTGCAGATGGAGAATTTTCAGAAAAAGAATTTCAGACTGCAAAGAACATGCTTAACGGGCTATTCACAAGAAAACTTGAGACAAGCGAAACCCGTGCTTTTGTGCTGGGCGAGTATGCAATGAGAACAGGTAAAGTTGTGACGCTTGAAGAACTGAAGAATAGAATTGAAAATGTAAAATTTGAGGATGTTGCCAGAATTGCGAATAAAATTCTCAGAACAAAAAATTCCTGCGCGGTGATAAGAAATCGGGAATAATTTACGCAAAGAAAGCGAGAAACAGAAACAGGAGGAAAATTCCTGTTACAATTGCAAATGCAAGTATTGCAAGGAGGATGATGTGGGATTTTTTTGTGCTGAAAATCACAGGGAAAGGACCGATGAGCAGAATCCCGTCTACATCCGTCTCCCTCTCTGATGGAGTTATGCTGGGGTATTCCTCTTCCTTCCCTGAATTTCCAGAACTGGCCATTCTTCCAATAAACCAAAGGGCAAAGCAGAAAATTCCGAGCATCAGGAAGATTGTTCCGAGCAGAGAAAAAATACCCTGGCCAATCAAAAATGGGAAAATAAACAGAAACCCGGTTTGCACCTCTCCTTTAAGAATTCCGTACGCGTAGCATAGGAGTGCACCAATCAAAAATAGGAAACCGAGGAGGAAGGAATTTTTCCAAAGCCTCTGATTTTTCATAAGCCAAGCATGTTTGAAATTACGATGCGCTGCACCTCGCTTGTACCTTCATAAATCTGGGTAATCTTTGCATCCCTGTAATACCGCTCAACTGGATATTCTTTCATGTAGCTATAACCCCCATGAACCTGCATGCAGAGCGATGCGGCATCCACCGCACACTGGGATGCAAAGAGTTTCGCCATTGATGCCTCCTTTGTAACCCTTCTTCCCATGTCCCTGTGGTAAGCGGCATTGTAAACCAGTAATCTGGCAGCCTCAATCCTTGTTGCCATCTCCGCAATCATCCACTGCAACCCCTGGTTCTTGCTTATTGGTTGTCCAAACTGAACTCGCTGCTTTGCATAATTTATTGCAGTTTCAAGACAGATTTCTGCAATCCCCAGTGCCTGGGCGGCAACTCCGATTCTGCCCCCATCCAGACAGGAAAGAGCAATCTTGAAACCCTCTCCTTCCTTACCAAGCAAATTTGTCCTTGGCACCCTTGCGTTCTCAAACTTCAGTTTTGCTGTCTCTGCAGCTCTCACACCAAGTTTGTCAAAAACATGAGTGATTGAGAAGCCTTGTGTTTCACGCTCTACCACGATTGCACTTATCCCTTTTGACTTCAGTTCTGGCTGTGTTAAGGCAAAGACAGTGTAAACGCTGGCAATTGGACCATTCAGGATGAAGGTTTTCTCCCCGTTGAGCACATACTCCTCTCCTTCCAGTTTGGCAGTGGTCTGGAGAGCGCCTGCATCACTTCCAGCATTCGGCTCTGTGAGACAGAAAGCACCAATCTTTCGCCCAGTTGCTAAATCTGGCAAATACTTTTTCTTGAGTTCTTCTGAGCCATAGTAGAGAATAGTCCCGCATCCTAAGGAACTGTGGACAGCAACAGAGATGGCGGTAGAGGCACACACTTTTGCCATCTCCTCAATGGCTATGGCATAGCAGATGTTGTCAACGAGGTTACCCCCATACTCCTTTGGCACTGTCAGCCCCAGATAGCCCGCATCACCCATCTTTCTTATGAGTTCCTGTGAGAGCTTCCCGGTGCGGTCCTGCTCCTCTGCATACTTTGCAATCACATTCTGAGCAAACTCCCTTATCCTGCTTCTAAACTCTTCCTGCTCTTTAGTCAGCTCAAACCTCATGGTATCACGGGACCAAATAATGGAGATGTGTAAATAACTTTTTTGGTGGTTGGATGGAAATCACCAGGTTAACCTTCAACCAAACCTGGAGGTTGAGCGCACAAAAAATATATATCTTTCAGTCCCATATCCTGTCGGGATATTATGCCATGGCAAAAAATCGGAATAATAATTTTAATCCTTAGTGTCACATGCACACTCCATACCCAGGCCCAGAACCTGGAATCAACTGAACGGGATGTGGTGAGCGAGCATGGACTCGGGGCTCTTCCCATGGACCCGGATTTGACAATTCCGGAACACAGGGTGGATTACATTGCCCCTCTTTCTCCAGATTTAGATGTGCGAACAAATACCTCGCTCCGTTCCGTGATAAACAGCGCAGGCCTCCCGCCTGTGAGAAGCCAGGGCTCCCAGGGATCCTGCACTGCCTGGGCAACAGCATACTATCATAGAACCCATCTGGAATGGAGGGAAAAAGGCTGGGATGTGAATCTCACAGCCCATCAATGCTCCCCTGCCTTTCTCTACCACCACATAAATGGCGGCTCGGATACAGGGAGTTACATCAATGAGGCAATGGAGTTTATCTGCACGATGGGGTGTGCCTCACTCCAGGAATTTCCCTACAGCGCCAGTGATGCAACTTCCTGGCCAACCTCAACCCAGACATACAGAAATGCACTTGCATTCAGGGCATACAACTATTCTTACATCTCACTCACCACAGATGCTGGCCTGGTAAATCTGAAGCAGCACATTGCAAATGGAGGAACTGCTGTAATAGCCATAAATGTGTACTCAAATTTTGACTACATTTCTAACTTCAACAACACCTACTGCGTATCAGAAGTTTACGGCACCAACAGGGGTGCCCACGCAGTAACCGTTTACGGTTTTGATGACGAGATGGAGACAGCAGATGGTATCGGTGCCTTCCGCCTTGTGAACTCCTGGGGGACAGGCTGGGGAGATGCCGGGCATTTCTGGATGTCCTATGAAGCGATGAAGAGTGCAACCACATGCCAGCGAACTGCCTATTTTCTCACAGACCGTTTTAACTATACTCCATCCCTCCTTGCAGAGGTGAAAATCCAGCATGGTGCAAGGGGAGAGATAATGTGGAACGGAATTACTGCTGGAATCTGGAACCTCTCATCACCCAGCTTCTCTCTAAAAATTCTTGACTTTAACTATATCCAGGCCTATGTGGGAATTGGAAATTACCAGCGCCATCCATTTCCCGACTGCAACCTTGTGATTGACCTTTCAGACGGGAAGGGATTCATAAACCCTCTCGGAAAAAACAGAATCTTTGTTAAGGTAAGTGACGCCTACCCGGGAACCACAGGTTCAATCCAGTTCTTGAATGCATCAGATTACACATGGAACATGACAAATGTTTCTGACGAGACACCGGTTCAGATTCCAGATGCGGGAAGCTATGTCTATGCAAATGTGACGCTGGAGCCATGGATAATATTTGAGCACACACCAGAGCCTTCCGTGCCAGTTCATCTGCCTATCCAGATAGATGTCCATGTGACCAGTGTTTCACCTCTTTCCGCTCTCTGGCTCTACTACAAGCCAGTAAATGACTCTGTTTGGTATGCACTATGGATGACACTTACCTCTGGAAATTCAACCGATGGATTCTACACTGCTACAATTCCAGCCCAGAATGAACCGGGCATACTGGAATATTATTTCTACGGAGTGGATTCCAATGGATTTGGAAGGACAAGTCAGAACTACAGCACAATAGTGGAGCCTGGGGTTACCGAGCAACACAATTTCCCGGCAATTGTATTCATTATACTCCTCTTTTTACCAGGAATTAAAAAACTCACCAGGAGGTGAAAACATTGAAATCTGGAGGTTGGAGTGGAGTGAAATTCTCAGCCTTCTTTGTTCTTATATTTGCCTTTTCTCCAGCATTCGTGGTTCTCCAGTCTCCCGAAACTCCTCGGAACTCTGAGTTCAGTGAGCATGGGCTTGGCCTTCTTTTCAGAGACCCGGCAACAACGATACCTGAACATAAACTCACTTACATTGCCCCTCTTTCACCAGATTTAGATGTGCGAACAAATACCTCGCTCCGTTCCGTGATAAACAGCGCAGGCCTGCCACCTGTGAGAAGCCAGGGTTCCCAGGGCTCCTGCACTGCCTGGGCTGTAGCCTATTATCACAGAACCCATCTGGAATGGAGGGAAAAAGGCTGGGATGTGAATCTCACAGCCCATCAATGCTCCCCTGCCTTCCTCTACCACCACATAAATTCTGGCTCTGATATGGGAAGCTTTATAGATGATGCAATGGAGTTCATGTGCACGATGGGATGTGCATCGCTCCTCCAATTTCCCTACAATGAAAACGATGCAACATCCTGGCCTGCCTCGGTGCAAACATACATTGATGCACTCCAATTTAGGGCTCATAACTATTTTTACATTTCCACAGCAGATGATGTGGGAATTACAAACCTGAAACAGCACATAGCAAATGGTGGCACCGCAGTGATTGGTATCCGTGTCTACGAAAATTTTGATACAATTTCCTCTTACAACAACACCTACTGTGTCTCAGAGGTGAATCTGTTCACCTACAGGGGAGAACACAGTGTCACGGTCTATGGATTTGATGATGACATTGAGACAGCAGATGGTAGGGGTGCCTTCCGCCTTGTGAACTCCTGGGGGACAGGCTGGGGAGATGCCGGGCATTTCTGGATGTCCTATGAAGCAATGAAGAGCATGGTCACATGCAACAGATATGCCTATTTCCTTACAGACAGGTTGAACTACACACCTGCACTTGTTGCCCAGGTGAAGATAGAGCACAGTGCAAGAGGCGAGATAATGTGGAACGGAATTACTGCTGGAATTGGCAACCTCTCATCACCCAGCTTCTCTCTCAAAATTCTTGATTTCAATTCAGTTCAGGGTCTTTTTCCACTTATCTCCTACCAGCGCCATCCATTTCCAGACTGCAACCTCGTGATTGACCTCTCGGATGGCATCAGTTACATCAACAGGACTGGGAAAAACATAATTTTTGTGAAGGTGAAGGATGCTTATGCAGGGAACACAGGGACAATCCAGTTCCTGAGTGCGACCGACTTCTCATGGAATTTAACAAATGTTTCAGATGAAACACCTGTCCAGATTCCAGACGCAGGGGATTATGTGCATGCAAATGTCACACTTGAGCCCGGGATAACATTTGAGCACACACCCACTCCTGTGTTTCTTGGAGAGCCTGTTGAGATTTCAGTCCATGTGCTGAGCGTCGTGCCACTGAGTGGTGTATGGCTTTATTACAAGCCTGTTAATGACACGACATGGTATGGACATTGGATGCACCTGAGTGCGGGAAATTCCACTGATGGCCACTACAATGCAACAATTCCACCCCAGAACCTCACAGGCAGGCTGGAATATTACTTCTATGCAGAGGATGCTGGTGGCTACACAGCCGTAAGCCAAGTCTATTCCACAACTGTTGAGGAGCCTGTTGTGGAAAGCAGCACATTGTTTCTGCTTCCACCTCTCACAATTCTCCTGTGGGCACTCCAAAGAAAGGGAAAGTTAAATAACTTGGAAACAATTCCAT
>JAWACX010000037.1:0-11478 GCA_038896575.1 Thermoplasmata archaeon | reverse complement strand
AATACCCTCTATGGCCCTCAACAATCCCACGGGCTTGTTGAACCTTACCTTCGTAATTTCACGCAGGGAGAGTGGTATATAAGCTTTTGGTTTTGTGTCATACCAAAACGGAAAAAGCCAGATTCTCTTAAAAAATCATTTTGCGAAACTTCGGAACAAAGAGTATTGCCTTTTTCTCACAGAGTATTCTAGCAGTAATTATATTCACCATAACTATTTCGTAGGCAACAGAGCTACATCTTCCCCTACTCCCGGATTTCCGCAACGAGGTGTGAGCGACAAAAGCCAGGCATATGATGATGGAGACTGGAACAACTGGCATGACAACACCACAAAAGAGGGAAATTACTGGAGCAACTGGGATGGGCAGGGCTGGGGCACACCAAATGCCTACCAGATTGATGGCGGGAAAGCAAGTGACTGGTATCCACTTGGAAGCCCTGTGGGAGAGGAGCACACCATTATTTTGCCAATTACTCTCATTTCAATTTTCGTAGCTGGTTCATTTGCAACCAGAAAAGCATTCAAAATTTTTCAGAAAACCTTTCTACCCTAAAAATAAGGATTTCCCAATACTTATTGTAACCAGGTGGTAAAGGAGTGAGTGCAGACCTCGTGCGTTCCTACCATAAAAAATATATCCCAATCAATTTTACCTCAGCTCATGTTCAAACTCAGGGTTTGGGTTCCACTGGTGTTGCTCGGAATGCTTTTCGTATCACTGGCAGGTATTACAAATGGGGCGCAGAATGTGAAAGTCACTGCCCTGCCTGAAAGCGGAAACATAGAGGTTGGCATTTACCAGCTTTCAATCGGAAACTTTGACCTTGGAAAGGGAACCTTTGTTGCTGATTTTTACCTTGTTTTCAGGTGGGAGGATGTAAACATTTCTCCTACCTCCTTTGAATTCATCAACGGTAGGGCTGCATCAAAAGAGAAGATTTTTGAGAACCTCACAGCCGGGTCTTGCGAGGTCTGGTATAGAATCCAGGCAAACCTCTATATGGCTCCAGAGTTCACAAATTATCCGTTTGATGCCCAGTATCTGCCAATAATAGTTGAGGATGCGAAAAACAACAACACAATAATTTCCTACAGAGTGGCAAGGAATTATTCTGGTTATGACGAGAAAGTTACAGTTCCAGGATGGAGAGTAGATTGCGCTGAAATTTATGTAGAGGAACACGAGTATCCCTGGGGTGAGGTGTATTCTAGAGCAGTGTTTACAATCAAACTTGTGCGTGATGCAGGAGCAACTGCAGCCAAGCTCATGCTTCCACCAATTATTTTCTGCATTGTTTCTGGCCTATCCTTCTTCTTTAAGGCAGACAAAATCACTCACAGGCTTGGACTCGGAACAAGCACATTGATTTCCGCTGTGATGTTCCATCTAAGCCAAACCACATCACTGCCTCCATTGCCATCGCTTATTCTAATAGACAAGATTATGATTTCTGTCTATGCTTTTCTTGCCTCCTCACTTGTAGCCACAACCCTGATTTACATTGACGAGGAATTCTGGAAGCATGTGGACTATACAAAGCAGGTGAACCGTTACGGTGCAATCTTCACCATAGTGTTTCCGTTCGTGGTATTTGCACTGCTTTACTTTGTTTGAGGCCTTGCCAGTAAAAGCCATTTCAGGCATATAAACCGTTATATACATTCAAGAATATATGCACAGCGGTGCAAGTATGGCTGCAATCTTAATAAGAAATGTTTCAAAGAGGTTTTCTAACGGAGTTCTTGCTGTAGACAGGGTCTCGCTGGAAATAGAATCGGGTGAGTTTTTCGGACTCCTTGGACCCAATGGTGCCGGGAAAACCACGCTCATAAAGCTTCTCACCACTCTAATATTTCCAACAGGTGGAGAGATTACTGTAGGAGGGTTTAAGAGACCAAAGGAGGATGGAAAAATAAGGGAGATAATAGGGTATGTTCCTCAGGACATCTCCTCTGATGCAGCGCTTACTGGCTATGAAAACCTCTTGATTTCTGCAAAACTGCATGGAATTCACGGAAGAAGAGCAAGGGAGATTGCGGAGAATATTCTGAGACGCCTTGAACTCTGGGAAGCAAGAAACAGGATAGTCCGCACATACTCTGGGGGTATGATAAGGAAGCTGGAGATAGGGCAGGCGATGGTGCATTCGCCAAGCATCCTTTTTCTAGACGAGCCGACTGTCGGACTTGACCCTTCTGCAAGAAAGCATGTCTGGGAGCACATCAGAAAACTTCACAGGGAGGGGATTACAATTTTGATGACTACACACTACATGGAGGAAGCGGATGAACTCTGCAGCAGAATTGCAATGATGTCACAGGGAAGAATTGCGGTTGTGGACACACCAGAAAACCTCAAGAAATCTGTTGGGCAGGGCTGCATTGTTTTCAAAATTGCCGGAAAGTTACCAGAAAATCTGGGAATAGAAAATGCCCGCCTAAATGGTGAGAATCTTCTTGTTTACTGCCGCAGTCCGTCAGAGGAACTTCCCGGGTATCTGAGGATGCTGGAGAAATCAGGGTGCCGTGTGACTGCAGTTGAATTAAAGGAAACTACGCTGGACGATGCGTTTATGAAGTATGTGGGAAAGAGGATGGCGGAACTGGAACAGTGGAGCAGTACAAGAAAGATAAGAAGGGTAGCAAGGAGGCTGGAATGATGCTGAAAGAGTTGAAAAACATTGGAACGATTTTGGAGCTGGAGGTAAGAAGGCTGAGACACGATTACTCGGATATTGTCATCCGCTCTGTGCAACCAATACTCTGGCTTGTGGTTTTTGGAAGTGTATTCACAAACTACAGGGTAATTCCCACAGGAGAGTACTCCTATCTTGAATTTGTGGCGCCTGGGGTTCTCGGCCAGTCAGTGCTCTTTGTTTCAATCTTTTTTGGTCTGATGCTTGTCTGGGACCGCGAATCTGGAAACCTTGCAAAGCTTCTTGTTTCACCAACATCCAGATACTCAATTGTTTTTGGAAAAAGCTTATCCGCTGGAGTTCGTGCGATTGCTCAGGGACTTGTTGTGCTAGGCCTCATCCTCCTTCTGGGCATCCGGTTTCGCACCCATCCCCTCCTTGTCCTCCTTGTTTTTCCTGCAATCGTGCTCATTGCTGCTGTTTCAGCAAGCATCTCGATATTTTTTACGAGTTTACTCAGAACCAGGGAGAGAGTGATGGGCATAGGACAGGTGCTCACAATGCCTCTCTTTTTCACAAGCAATGCACTTTACCCTGTTTCAATAATGCCATTCTGGCTTCAATGGTTAGCCTACGCAAACCCTCTTACCTACGGTATAGACATTCTTCGCTCCCTCATGCTCACTGGTGACCTTTCTGGTATTCCCCTGGACCTTGCAGTGCTTGGAGGATACCTTCTTGTTCTCACTCTGGTCAACGGCAAGCTACTCCAGAAAATCATGGAATGAAAAACGCTGAGGAGGAGATTTGAACTCCTGAGGGCAGAACGCCCACCAGCTCTCAAGGCTGGCGCCGTCATCCGGGCTTGGCTACCTCAGCAGGAAAAAGGAATAGTGGACTCGTCGGGATTTGAACCCGAGACCTCCACATTGCAAGTGTGGCGATCTTCCAGCTGATCTACGAGCCCTTTGAAGCCGCCAGGGAGATTTGAACTCCCGACCTGCTGATTACAAGTCAGCTGCTCTACCAGCTGAGCTATGGCGGCACCTGTAAATATGGATAGGAAGAAGGATATTAAATTTTTGCGATGGGGAGAGACAGCAACTTTGGTTGGAACATAGCCTGTGGTATAGCCCTGATGAAGCCCGAAGTATACCAGAGGTTCGGGCATAGCATTCCCATTGTAAGACTGGAATCTCAATATGACCAGCATTTTTTCCTCTTGAATCTATTTTTCGTTCTCTGAATAAATTTTATTTTTCAAACAACGATTATGCCCAAAAGTGCGGGAAAATCCTTAATCGGTTTCTGTAAAATTGGGATTACGAAGCCGCCAGCAATTTTATTCATGCAGAACATTATATACTCGTATCGATTACGGTATCAGTAATCGTATGTCTTTACCCGATTGGGCTCAAAAACACAAAACGAAGTAAAAAGAAGACTGTAGAGTATTTAGGAAAGGTTACACCGAAGGCAAGATTACAAACTTTACAAAGATGACGGTAAGATAGAGGATGCATAGGATATTAGTGGAAATGTTACATGGGTGCGCAACCGTGAACGCATGGTAGGTTACCACTTTATCCTTTTCTTAGCACTTCATTTATACAGCCAGAT
Organism: Thermoplasmata archaeon; assembly: GCA_038896575.1. Lineage (GTDB taxonomy): Archaea > Thermoplasmatota > Thermoplasmata > Lutacidiplasmatales > SKW197 > SKW197. The sequence continues at coordinate 7,219 of JAWACX010000037.1, read as the reverse complement.
ATTAGACCACCTGAAGCGTAAAGACCTCCTGAAACATTATAGTGTTCGTGTACCTGTTTGCAGAAGGTAATGATGGCAGAGGTTGATGGAAAAATATATCCTACTGCCTGTCACAAGGCAAACACAGACAGTATCTCCAAAAGATACCCGCTAAAATTCAAAAATTGATGCCAGTATGCAAAGCTCCTGATACATCTTTCTTATAAATTTTCAAACTGGTCTTTCAAAATTCCACCGATGCACCGAAAGTAACGCCTTTCGGCACCACTGCCAAGTGGGCACTCTATAGAGAAGGATGTGAGATTCAAGGATTTTCTTCTCGGTCTCTATGAAGTATGTAGAGAGCGAAATGAAAATCCACTAGGGAAGGGTTGGTGGCCACTTCTATGAAACAGGAGCCACAGGGGTGTAGGCCGGGAAAAAAATCAGATTTCTAATGGCTTTTGGGATAGTAGTGAGTATCTGGCTTTTCCAACTTGTTCGGAGATACTGAAAGTTCAGCAAAGTTTATAATCTGATGTATAATACAGTGCTTAAATGGTGTTTAAGGCCTATCTGCCTGATGGCAGAATTGTGTGTTCTTCGTGCAAGTCAGAGGTCAAGGAGAAGGACAGAAGGTGTGAGATTTGCCTTTCTCTCCTTGAGGTGGATAAGGAAGGAATGGAATGTCCCTACTGCAAGAAGATTGTGGATAGGTATGCTCCAATATGCGAATACTGCGGCAAGGTTTTGCGAGAGGAGCCCCAGAAACAGAGTGGAGGACTTGACGAAGAGTTTCTTCTGAAATTGCTTGACCTTGGAAAAAAGGTGGAGAAAGAAAGCCCGGAGGACATAGAAGAGCGGGCCAAGGCAGTTGAGGTGATAAAAGCGGTTGCTGGGGTCGTGGATGAAAAACAGAGCACCCTGGCTGAACGGGAAAAACCCCAGATAAAGCAGAAAATTGAGGAGCGAGCGGTAGAGGAAATTAAAGGGAAGACCATAAGGCTTCCAGAGGAATTGAGGAACCTATTTTTGAAGATTCTGGAACAGGATATCGTGGAGTTGAGGAAAAAACTGGATACCCTACCCCAGGGAACCTTCAGGGATGCACTAACCACTTTCTTAGAAACAATTTCCTCCGCGGCTGAAACAAAAATCGGTGGAGAAATCGGGGAGGAGAAGATTCTCCAGGAATTTGCATCCTTGCTTATTGAAAATCTGGAGTGCATAAACAGTGTGTTGGACCAATACTCGGCTCTTCTCAAAGTCCAGAGTGGGGTAGATGAGGCTTCTTCTAAGTCCACCCAGGGTGCTAGCGGCAAAATCTCAAAAAAGGACTGGCTTGCTGCACAGAGACAGGTGCAGGCCGAGCTTTTCAAGGTGAAGAAGGAACTAGATGAAGAAGCGGAGAAAAGGGTGAAGAAGGCAACAAAGAAGGCGGAGGAGGAAATTGAGAGGCTAAAGAGTAAAATCAATGAACTCACAGAGGAAAATGAGCGGTTGAGAAAATCAGCAGTTTCTCCAGAGGAGATAGAGGAACTCCGCACCTTGCTTAAAACCCTTGATGACCTTCTCGGAGAGTTGCCAGATGCAAAAATTGAGGAGTTTGCAAAATCTGAAAAATTCAAATTGTATGAAAAAATTCTGGATAAATACAAAGTAGGAGAGGATTGAAAATGGGATTGAGGGATAAAGCCAAGGAAAAACTTGCTGAGCTCTCAGAGAGCAAATCTCAAACCGTGCAGGTCCAGACACAGGCGCAGTCAATAAGTCAGGCACAGCCCACAATTCCTGCGGTAAAGGATTCCAGCGAGCTGGACAAGCAGAGACTCATCATTGTGAAGATAAAGCAGGAACTGGAAGCAAGGAGAAAGGAGTTGATTGCAAAGGAGGAGGAACTTTCAAGCAGGGAAAAGGAGATTGAAGCAAAGAGTATGGAGATTGAGGCAAAAAGTGATGAACTCAGGAAACTTCAGGAGGAGATAGAGAGGAAGAGGAGGGAGCTTGAGGAGGAGCTGAAGGTGAGGGCGAAGGAGGTAAGTGAAAAGGAGGAAAAGATTCTGGAACTGGAGACGGAACTGGCTGAAAAGATGAGGAAGGTTGAGGAAAAGGAGAGGGCGATTGCCCAGCTTGAGGAGAGCCTCAGGAAAAGAATGATGGAGGTAGCGAGGATGGAGGAGAGAACTGCCGCTGCTATTGGAGAGATTGTAACTGAGCTCTCAGAGCTGGGTATTACAAGGGAGTCTTTTGAGGGCCTTATGAACACCTCGGAAAGTGAGACAAAAAAACTGTTGATTGTGCTTGATGAGCTGCTTGGCCAGTTGCCAGATGATGTGATTGAGAAATTTGCCAAATCCCCAGATTACAAACTTTACGAAAAAGTCCTCAGAATGTATGGGATTTGATAGGTGGGTATATGGGGCTCAGGGATAAAGCCAGGGCAAAACTTGAAGAGGAAGGGAAAGGAGAAGAAAAGGTTGTAGCTGGGCTGCCAGTGGGTGAAATTGGAGAGATAGAGAGTGAAAAGAAGGAAATAAAGGTAGAGGGAGGGGTTTCTCCGTTTGCAAAGTTAAAGGAGGAACTCATTGAGAGGGAGAAGCGAGTAGGCGAGAAAGAAAAAATGCTTGCTGAGAGGGAAAAAGAGGTGAACGCTAGGTTTGCGGAGTATGAAAATCTGGTGAAAGAGGTTGAGGCGAGAGAGAGGGAAGCTGAAAGAGCAAGAATTGAAGCTGAAAAACTCCGGCAGGAGCTGGAAAAGGAAAAGGAGCGCATTGAAAGGGAAAGAGCGGAAATTGAGAGGGCTTGGAAAGAGATTGAGGAGGTAAAAAAAGAGAGAGGTGATTTTGCAGAGAAGGAGAAGGAGTTGAAAAAGCGTGAGGCAGAGGTGGAAAAGGCCTGGGAGGAAATTGCTGCCGCAAAAAATGAGATTGAGGCGAGACAGCGGAGCTTTCAGGCAAGGGAGAAAGAGCTCAGTGATGCCTTTCGCTCAATAAAGGAGAAAGAGAAGAACCTGAGAGAGGCTGAACTTAAGATTGAGAAGTTGAACGCGGAGTACACCCAGAAACTTGAGGAAATAAGGAAGATGGAGGTAGCTTTGGACCGGAGGGAACAGGAGCTTGAGTTAACAAGGAGAGAGCTGGAGAGCAGTTACGAAAAACTGGAGGAGGAGAAGCGGAAAATAAAGGAAATGGAGGAAAGGGTTGAGAGGGAGCAAAAGTATCTGGATGCCGAGAAGGAGGGAATTGGGGTTGAGAAAGCAAGGCTTAGCAAGGAAGAGGCTGAACTGAAGAGAAGATGGGAGGAACTGAAGGCAAGAGAGTCTGGGCTTGAGAAGGAGAGAGCTGGAATTGAGGAGAAGGAGAAAGAACTGGCTTCGAGGGAGAGAAGGATTGGAGAGATGGAGCGAGAAATTGAAAGGACAAGGCGGGAAGTAGAGATAAGAGCGAGGGCTCTGGAGACAGAAACTGAAGAAGTGCGAACCGGGATGAGGAAGCTGGAGGAGAAGGAGAGAGAATTGAAGGCCCTTGAGAGTAAGATTGCACTGGAAAAGGATGAGGTCAATCGGGTGTGGAGAACCATAGAAAGGGAGACAGCGAGGCTTGAGGCTGAGGATAAGCGGTTAAGGGAACTTGGAGAAAGGCTGGAGAAGGAGAGCATAGAAATTGAGAGGAGAAAGAAGGAGGTTGAGGCAAAGGAGTCAGAGATTAATGCCAGATTGAAAACAATTGCTTCAAGGGAGAACGAGATTAAGCAACTTGAGAAAAGGTATGTGGAAGAACTTGAGAGGCTATCCACAAAAAGCTCGGCAGTTGAAGCGATGCAGATTGAGCTGAGGCGAAAGGAGGAGGATTTGCACAGAAAGGAGATTCAGCTGGACAGGGAAGCAGAAAATGTGGTTCAGGCACTCAACGAGATTGAGGCAAAAAAGAAGGAGATAGCGAGGGAAGCTGAGAGACTCCATGAAAAAGAACTGGAACTCCAGGAAATTGAAAACAGGCTCAGTGCTGAGAGAAAGAGATACACTGAACTGCTCCAGCGTGAAAAGACGCTTGAGGAGGAATTTGCGAAAAAGGAGGCTGAGCTTGAGGAGATAAAACAGGCTGCAATTGCCCTGATGAAGTATGCAAAGACTATGGAGCAAAGAAGGAATGAGGAAATTCTTGCAAAGATACGGGCAGAGAAGGAGAGCCTCCTCAAGGAAAAGGAGGAACTTGAGAATGATTTGAAGAAGAGGATAAAGGAGCTGGATTTCAGGGAGAGCCAGATACGGAACCTTGAGCAAGAACTTGAAGCGAAGAGGAAGGAAGTGGCTGAGAAGGATGAGAGGCTTGAGGAACTCCGTGCCAGGGTTCTTTCTGAAAAGGCAGAACTGGCAGAAGTATGGAAACGGCTCCAGGGAGAAATGCAAAAACTTGCTGATGCAGAGGAGGAGGTGAGGAAAAGAGTTGAGGAGGCCTTGCGAAAGGAAAGAAGTGAACTGGCAAAGAGGGAAAGAGAACTTGAGAGAATGGAGGAGGCACTTCTGGAAAAAGAGCAAAGTCTGGAAAAGGAGATAAGGAAGAAGATGGAGGAGGAGATTGAGGCTCTGAAGGAGCGGGAAAAAGAGCTTGCGGCGCTTGAGATGAAGTTGAAGAAGAAGGAGAAAGAGGGCATGGAATCCATTGAAGCCCTGCTGAGTGCAGAGCGGGAAAAGATTGCAAAGCGGGAAAAGGAACTTGAGGAATACAAAGCACAGCTTGCAGCCAGGGAAAAGGAACTTGAGAGGATTGAGAAGGAGATCAGGCAGAGGGAGAAGCAGATTGGTAAAAGAGAGGCTGAAGTAGAGGAGATGATGGAGGAAGTTAAGCGGAAGGAGAAGGCACTTGAGGAGAGAAAGGAGTATGTGGAGCGGATGAAGAAGAGCATCGAGGAATTGCTTAAGTAAAAGCTATGCTTTGGTGTTACCATGCGTGTGAAGATTAGGTATTTTGCTGGCCTCCGTGATATAACAGGGAAGGAAACAGAGATTGTGGAGGTAAAGGAGAAGGCAAGAATCAAAGAAATCCTGGAAATCCTTTACAAAAAATATCCTGAGATGTTGAAGAGTGCAGATATCATAGTTGCAAGAAACAGACAGTATGCGGAGGAAACCGAGGTGGTGGCTGAGGGAGATGAGATTGCACTGCTCCCACCAGTAAGTGGTGGTTGAATGGTTATTATCAAGGTGAGCGTTGGAAAAAGAAAATTGTTGCTGGAAAGAATCCTATCAGATGTGCCAGAGACGAGCGGGGCCTGTGTTGTTTTTGTTGGAATTGTTAGGGGAAAGGAGGGAAAGAAGAAGGTGGATAAACTTGAGTATACAGCCTATACTGAGATGGCAAAGAAAGAACTTCTGGAACTCTGCAAAGGTGTGGGTGCAAAATATCCTACAGATGCAATTTATGTGCATCACAGAATTGGGTGTTTCAGACCCGGGGAGCCAACAGTTTACATTGCAGTCTTTGCACCTCACCGTGAGGAGGCTTTTGCTGCATGCAAAGAAGTGCTGGAACAAATAAAAGCAAGGGTGCCAATCTGGAAAAAGGAGTTTGTTGAGGGCATGGGGAAGTGGAAATAGCTCAAACTCAATAGGAAAGGTTAAATTCCCTGAGTGTATATCTGCTTTGCGGGAATAGGTGGAAATATGGGAATCCTCCCAATAACTCTTGTGCCGATTTTTATTGCAAGGCAAGATGCAACAGAAACTGAGCCTCAACCAGAAGCAAAGGAGATGCTGGAAAAGCTCGAAGCCCAGATGAATGTTGTAAGGGAGAAAGGAATAAAAAATATTGAGAAGGTTGAAAAAGTTTATGCCAGTATCATCAAACTATATGAGAAAGGCTCCTATGAGAAGGTTCTGTCAGAAGGGAAGAAACTTTTAGCTGTGATTGAAAAACTCCTGGCAAAGGAGGTTGGAGAAGAAAAAGCAGAAAAGGACCAGATGGAAAAGATTGCCAGGGAAAAACTGGAGGCGTGCAGGAAAAAGTGGGAGGAAATCAAGGCAAGGGGTGTGACCCATCCAAAGGTAGAGGAAATGCTTGGCGAGATTGAGAAGCGGATAGAGGCAAAGGAATATTCTGAGGCAGAACGGCTTGCTGAGAAACTCCTTAAGTTTGAGAGAGTTCTGGAGGAGGAGTATGAGAAAGCTGTGAATTTTGTAAATGAAATCGCTAAATTGGTAGAGGAAAGCCAGGCATTAAAATCCACATTTGATGGAGAGATTGGAGAGGTAAAATCCCTCATTTCTGAAGGTAACTATAAGGAGGCAGTCAGAAGGTCTACGGATATCATTGATAGAGTGAAAGCAGCCAAATATTATTTAACAGCAGTTGAGAATGAGGAGAAAAAAATTGAGGCAACTGGAGAAATTTATTATGAAAGAAGGGAAGAGATACCTTACCTTGAGGTAAGGAAAAACATTGCGGTTCTCATAGAGGGCGGAAGGTATGAGGATGCTCTGGCACTGGCTGCATCTTACTCTTACATGCTTCAGTCTTATCTCACTGAAGGAAGCCAGATTCTTGTAGAATTTGAGAGCATTTTCAAGGGAACAGAGAACTATGTTGAAAGTGCAGTTACATACTACAAGAGCCAGATTGAGAATGTAAGGGAAAAGCTTGAGGAGGGAAAGAGACTTGGGATAAACACCTCTGATGCAGAGAACCTTCTAGCGGATGCCGAGAATTTCTGGCAGGAACGGAGATATGGAGATGCTTTTGACAATCTTCTTCTTGCAAGAAGTTATCTGGCCAGCACTATTGAGAATAAACTGAACACCGCAATTTCTGATGTTGAGGCTTTCATATCCAACGAAACCATAATTTCGGCTGAGGAGATTGAGAGATTTAAGAGGAGGGCGGAAGAGGCCAAGGAACTGGTGAGAGGGAAGAGATATGCTGAGGCAAACAGTGTGCTTGAGGAAATGAAGGCAGAGGTTGTGAAGGTGAGAGATGGAGTGCTTGCCACAATGAAAAACACGCTGGAAGAGAAGATTGCAGCTGCTGAGAAGTATGGAATAGAGGTTCCCGGGGTAAAACGGTTGATGTCTATTGCAGAACGGGAAATTGCAAAGGAGAATTTTGCTTCTGCTGTTTCGCATTACAAAAATGCAATTGATGGAATCAACGCGGTTGTTGTTGTTGAGGTGGAAAAGAAACTTGCAGATGCTGAGAAATTCGCAGAATATCTGAAAGAACTGACAGAGAGTAGTTTTATCTTGAAA
>JAWACX010000036.1:0-11613 GCA_038896575.1 Thermoplasmata archaeon | reverse complement strand
ATGGAGAGCTGCCCAGACGCTTGCTGCAATTGTGAGGAGTGGCTATGGAGGTACCGTTGTAGGGGCTGGCGCTGTTGAACCCCTAATCCATGCCCTTTCGGATGAAAACCCTGGTGTAAGACTGTTTGCGACATGGGCTCTCTATTCAATTGTAGAAGCGGGCTTCTGGAAAGACATAGAGAACGCTGGTGGTATCTCTGAACTTGAAGCGTTAGTGGATGACAATGAATTGGAGCTTAAAATTTGGAATGTAAGCAGTAAGAAAAATGAAAAATATACAGTGGGTAAGTTGGCGAGAAAGACATTGAATTTGCTGGCCCAAGAGAAAGAAAAAGATAAGAAAATAATAGGGGAAAAACTCACCTAAAGTTATAATGGGGCTGTGGGACAAAATAAATTATCTGGCTTATTTTTTTCCATTTTTGGAAAATGGGCTTGAGGCAGCCAGCGCTGTTTACCTTCCCCTCAGCCACGCATCTATGTCCCTTGCAGCTCGCTTTCCCGCACCCATCGCACTGATCACGGTAGCAGCACCTGTAACTGCATCGCCGCCAGCCCATACTCTTGCTTTCTTTGTCCTACCTGTTTTTTCGTCAGCCACAATTGTTCCATGCTCTGTAGTATCAAGTCCTGGCGTGGTTGAGGTAACGAGAGGGTTTGGACTTGTCCCGAGAGCAACAATCACTGCATCAACCTCCATTGTGAACTCACTGTTTGGCTTCGGAATCGGTTTTCTTCTTCCAGAAGCATCCGGTTCACCCAGCATCATTTCGTAGCACTCCATTGCCTTAACCCAGCCCTTCTCATCTCCAATGAACCGCTTCGGGTTTGTCAGGAACTTAAAGATAATGCCTTCCTCCTCTGCATTTTCTACTTCCTCAGCTCTTGCAGGCATCTCAGCTTTTCCCCGCCTATAAACTACATAGACCTCCTCATATCCAATCCTCTTTGCACACCTCGCTGCATCCATTGCCACATTTCCGCCACCAATCACAGCGACGCGTTTCCCCTTCTTCACTGGAGTATCATACTCAGGGAAAAGATACGCCTTCATCAAATTGATCCTTGTGAGGAACTCATTTGCAGAATAAATCCCATTGAGATTCTCTCCAGGGATATTCAAGAAATTTGGCAGTCCAGCACCAGTCCCGAGAAACACTGCATCGTACTTATCCAAAAGTTCATCCACTGTAACCATTCTTCCTACTACGGTATCCAGCCGAATCTCTACGCCAAGCGAGGCCACATAATCCACCTCTTCCTGTACTATCTGTTTTGGCAACCTAAACTCCGGAATCCCGTAGATCAACACACCACCAGCATAATGCAAGGCATCAAAAATTGTCACTCTATGCCCCATCTTTGCAAGGTCTGCAGCACAGGTAAGTCCGGCGGGCCCAGAACCCACAACCGCAACCTTTTTTCCAGTTGGCGGTGCAATCTCATCCTTTGGAATCTTATCTGGATGTGCTCTTGCCCAGTCAGCCACAAACCTTTCCAGTGCCCCAATTGCAATTGGTGCATTTTTCTTTGCCAGCGTGCACACGGCCTCGCACTGTTTCTCTTGTGGACAAACTCTACCACAAATCCCAGGCAATGCATTAGTTTTCTTCAAAATTCTCACGGCCTCAACAAAATTTTTTTCCTTAATTGCCTTGATAAAACCTGGAATGTCGTTGTTCACAGGACAGCCGTCAATGCAGGGATGCTTCGGACATTGCAGACACCGTTCCGCTTCCTTAACAGCCAGGTCCTCCGTGTAACCAAGTGCCACCTCATTGAAGTTCTTTACTCTCTCCTCTGGCTTCTGCTTTGGCATGGGTGTCCTCTCAAGATTCAACTTTGCCATTTACTGCACCCCCTTCATCTGTTTTTCCCACAGCTGGAGCGAGAGCTTCTCCTCTTCCAGATAAATTCTCTGTCTTGCCATAAACTCATCCCAATCCACAAGATGTCCATCAAAGTCAGGTCCATGGACACACGCAAACTTTGTCTCTCCGCCCACTGTCACCCTGCAGCAGCCGCACATTCCAGTCCCATCAACCATGATTGGATTCAAGCTCACAACCGTCTTTACATTAAATGGCTTTGTTGTAGCTGCACAGAACTTCATCATGATTGCTGGCCCAACAGCAAACACCAGGTTCACTTTTTCCCGCTCCAGCACTTCCTTCAGCGGCTCTGTGACAACCCCTTTTCTTCCGTAACTTCCATCATCCGTGGTAACAATCAACTCATCACTCACGCTTCGCATTTTATTCTCCCAGAAAAGCAAGTCCTTTGTTCTCGCACCCATTATATTAATCACCTTGTTACCTGCATTTTTCATTGCTCTGGCAACTGCAAAAGCAGGTGCGACACCAACACCGCCGCCCACACAAACTACAGTTCCAAACTTTTCCACATGTGTGGGAGCACCTAAAGGTCCAATCAAATCCGGGACGCAATCGCACTCCTTCAGCAACCCCATATGCTTTGTTGTCTTCCCAATTTCCATGAACACGAGTGTAATTGTTCCCTTGCTCTTGTCCCAATCTGCCAGCGTCAATGGAATTCGCTCACCCTTTTCGTGAATTCGCACCATCACGAACTGTCCTGCTTGCGCCCGCTCTGCAATCAATGGAGCTGTAACTTCCCATAAATTTATATTCTGAGCTAACCTTTCCCTCCTCACAATCTGAAACTTGCATTCAGGCCATATTGATTCCCTGCTGCAACTGCAGCTTTTTTCATTTTGATGCATGGAAATCCACCTCTGCAATTCGGGTGAACTTCATGGAAGATAAATAATTTTGGTTCATTTATCAAACATAAGTTTTATATCCAATGTTTGCTTAACTGTGCACATGAGCAATGGAGCAATTCAACATGAACTAGAGGCCTATCTAACAAAAATGTTCGGCACAATGGTAGGTCCAACAATAGAACTTCAGAAAAGGAAACTGGGTATTACCGTACCCTCTAATCAAATGAGTGTTGAGGACTATTTGAAAATTGCCGGGGCTCTCAAGGTACTCTGCGAGCAGATGGCCGGTGAATTGCTTGCAGAGCAGATGTATAGAGGAATGTTGCAGATAATTGAAGCTGGAAAAAAACAAGATAGAAGGTGATAACTATGGACGGGACTGAAAGAATAAGGACTTATGTTCAGGGATTGGATGAGCGTTTAGAAGGAGGTATTCCAAGGAGTCATGTAGTCCTTGTGTGCGGATGTGCAGGAAGCATGAAATCCTCCTTTGTTTTCAATATTTTGTGGCATCTCGCGCGGGAAAACAAGGGTAAATGTTTGTACATAACTCTAGAAGAGAAAAGGCCGTTAATAGAGCGGAGGATGCAGAAAATTGGAAGGAACATAAAAGAGGTTGAGGAGAATCTGACAATCATAGACCTCGGATACCTTAGGAAGGAAATCGCAGATGCAGGGCTTGGAGAGATGGACTGGATAAAATCACTTGAAGCCCAGATTAAGAATTTCCATGACCTGATGGGGTTCAATGTTATAGCTCTTGATTCCCTTAACGCACTCTATGCCATTGCTAACATGAAAAATCCAAGAGATGACCTCTTCCATTTCTTTGAGTTGATGCGGGACCTTAACATTACAGCATTCCTGATTTCTGAGATGGAACCGGAGAGGATGAAATTCGGGCTTTATGGGATTGAGGAGTTTCTTGCAGACGGCATCATCCATCTTGACCTGCGAAGAAGCGATATGAATGTAAATCTGTATGTCAGCGTAATCAAGATGCGTGAAACAAAGCATGAGCGAAAGTATTTCCCGTTGATAATTGGCAGGGATAACAGGTTTGAAATTGTGATAAAATAATGTTTTTTAGATTACTTCAGCCTTTGCAAGCACAGTAATTCCATTTTTCCCAAGTTCATATGGTTTTATCTTTCTTGAGTGCGGAGTTCTCCGCATTTTCAGCACCTTTAGGAAGGTCTTTATCTCACCAGCTTGTCCCTGGTCTTCAAGGTAGTAAAGAACAATCACCCCATCAGAAACATATTCCACAATTCCATCCCTTGAGACATTTGGATTTTCTGGCTTTGCCTCTGCTGTAAACACTGCCGTGGCCTTCGCTGCCTTTATCCTCTGACAGAGTGCAAACAGATTTTCTCTCTTCTCTCCCTCATTTTCAAACATCATGGTGAGAAGTGAAATAGAATCTATGACCAATCTCTGCACACCAGAGCTCTCTATTACCTTCGGAAGTTCACTCTTTATTTTTTCAATAGAATTCCTGGCATCGGAAGGGGAGAGCTTGTAAATTGCAAGGCTTCCGTTTTGGGTGTAAGGTCGGAGGTCAAACCCGAAAGAGAGAGCATTTTCAATTATTGCATCCTCCTCTTCCTCGAGAGTTATAAAAAGTCCCTTTTCTCCTTTCTGAAGTCCGTGATAGATAAACTGGGTCGCAAAACAGGTCTTGCCAGTGCCAAAGGCACCGAGGACACTAACAATATGGCCTCTTGGAATCCCTCCGTTCAGCATCTCGTCAAGTCCCTTTATTCCAGTCTCAACCCTTTCTAAATCCATGGTTACACCCTCACATAACTTGAGACAACAAGTCCTTCCTGACTGTTTATTTCAATTGCGAACTTTGTGATTCTTTCATTGTCTAAATGCAAGAGCAGGGGCATGAATTTCTCCACATACATGAACCTCTGTCTCCTTGATGTTTTTGTGCTCCTGCTCCACTCAAAAGTGATTACTCCATCTACACTATCCATGAGGAGTATCTCTTTCTGGGGCTCAAGGATGTTGGATGTGAGAAGCAGATAAATCACGCCCTGCCATTTCTTTCCTATTCTCTGGAGCCCTTTAAGCAATGTAACAAGGTCGTAGAATTCAATCTTCTTACTCACAACAAGGTCTGTTAAGGCATCAAGCACCACCATGCTCTGTGGGGCGTTTGTATCCAGAAATTTTATCAATTCCTCCAGAGTATTACCTGAGCTCTTCTCCTTTCTGAAGATGCTCGTATCCTCTCCAGCCCAGGATGGAGGCACAACTGTGGCTCGGAAGTACTCACTGGAAAAATCCTTGAAAATTACGCCTCTTGAAATTGCCTCATAATAATCCTGGGGGAAGGAGCCCTTCACCTCTCTCAGAATGTCCTCTTTAGCTCTGGAAATTGTGATAAACAGAAACTTCTCGGGAAGGAAACCTTTTGATTTCTTCAGAAAGAAATCAGAAAATTCTTTGTCTTCCTTTGCAAGAATTAATTTTGCCATTGATGTGATAACAAACTCCAGATGTCCAGCCCCCACCTCACTTTTAAGAATGATCAGGCTTCCCCTTGGCACACCACCACCGATTATTGCATCAAAATCAGCAACTGCTGTTGGAATCCGCTCGAGATGCGAGTTTTCCTCCTCCTTTCTAACTGAGAAATCTACACCAGACATCATATTCAACTACCACATCCTCCGTGTTTTTGTTGTAAAGAACAACATACCAGTAGTTGTCAGAGGAAACATACCATTCCAGATTTATTTTTGTGCCGTTTGTGGCAAAAACAGGAGCTGCTGCCGAAATGTTCCTCTTATCCTTGTACTCAAAGTAATTGAGTGTGTCCAGGATATATATATTTATCTCCTTCGTTGCGTTTATCGTGCCTGTGATGTTCCCACCTGCCCTTGAATAGAATTCAAGCACCTTGTCAGAGTTGGGCTTGAGCGTCTCGTTGGAAGTAAAGTAGTGTTTGAGGATTTCCTTTGGCGTGCTCCAGTCCTTGTAGATTCTGTAACCTATGATTCCAGAAACTAGCACTGCAAGTGCAGCAATGAGCACGATAAACACTGTTCTAGTCTCCATCGCACAGGAATTATTTTCTGGGATTAAATACTTTTGTTTTTCTCAGGGGAATGTATTCTCAATGGACCTCGTGAGCGCCTGCAGGATAGAGAAACTTGTCCAGAGATTTAAAATTGGGATAAAAAATGTTTCAGAAAGAATTTTTAATATAAAGAGACCCATAAAACACCGTTGAAAATCCATTTCGGCCATGTATTGTATATTTCAGGTAGTAATAAGGCACATAGCGTTCAAACGGATTTTTTAGGCTCTGGTTCTCTGTGTCTGGTTTATAAGAAACTTCAATCTTCTCAATCACAACTTTTGTCACCGTGCTTACGTTTATATTCTTCCCTATGTTGATTCCATGGGTTTTGTAGTAATTGAGAATATCCTGAGGTGTTCCAACATAAATATTCTTTTCAGGGGTAAATTCAAAGTCTGTGGGCATGCTGTATTCTATTACATGGCCTGTAGCATTGAGAGAAACAGATAGTATATCCCCAATCCAGAAGCCATCATAGTAAAGGGAGAAGTGGACATTCTTTTCTATTGTTTCGTTGATGTAGGACCCACCAGTTATGTTTGTATATCCAAGAACTGCAAATTTTATGGTTAGATGCCTAGATAGATGTGGAATCTTTGAAAGCACTGTTGTGTTTACAAAATTCCACGCAATTTTTATTGCTTCCTGGTCAGAAATGAAAGAACACGGGAAATCCGTCCGGTTGCCGCATATAACATGGACCCTGACAGGGATAAAGGTCTCAGATATATCATCAGAAGCACCAAAATATCTGACAGATATACCTGTGTTTGTATCTGAGACCTGCCAGTAATCTGCAATCTTCTCCAGCCGACCATTTACCACTCCATATTTCCTTGCATCCTCAACTACGCTTGTGTTGTTAACAACCACAAAAATATGGCTTTTATGTACCCAGGCATATCCATTCCATGTTGGAGCACTTTCGTTTAAATTATTGCTGAGATAGATTTCACTGCCCTTATATCGCTGCTCAAATGGGTCTAGAATTCCATTGTTAGGTTCATAAAATTCTACCACCGGAACTCCAGCTTTTTTCTCATTTGTCTGAGAATTCAAAATCACCAAGGAGAGCCCTGCAACAGCTAACACTCCCACAACACATATTATCATTATTCCTTTTTTGTTCATTTTCACACCTCCACCTCATACATCATGCGGCCAATCAACTAACCATTCATAATAAAGGACATATACATAATACCTTCCATTTCCCTGAGTTTTGCTGATTGGGTCTCGCAGTGGGGAATAGACCTGTATTTTCAAGGGACCTCTTGAACATCTATATCTGGCATTGTTGTGTTCCCGTGGTTAGATGATAATACGGCTCAGGAGCACAGCCGCTCCCCTGTTTTTCTATCAAAAATGTGCAACTTGTTTGTGTCAAAAACAATCTCAATTTCCTGGCCAGAGTCAGCCTTTGACTTCGGCATCACCCTGGCCACGAAGTTTGTTCCCGCCAATGTGAAGTAGATAAAAACATCAGAGCCAATTGTCTCCCTCACATCCACCCTTACACGGAATGTATTGTAGGGTGTTGCACCCACTGCAAACAGCTTATCATAAATGTCCTCAGGTCTTATCCCGAGCACCACCTCACTTCCAGCAAAATTTCCAAGCACTTTTTCCATCCCATCAGGGAGCCGCAAGGAGAACTCATCCTTTACAAGGTAAAGCCCGTCCACTTTCTGCACCAGCATGCAATCCAGAAAATTCATTGGTGGAGACCCTATAAAGCTTGCTGTAAACAGATTCATTGGTTTATCGTAGAGTTTGTCAGGCTTTCCAAACTGCATAATCCTCCCCTTGTTCATCACCACAACTTTCTCTCCCAGGGTCATAGCCTCAACCTGGTCATGGGTAACATATATCATTGTTGTGCCCAGCATCCTGTGGAGTTTTGCAAGTTCAACTCTCATCTGCACCCGCATCTTTGCATCCAGATTGCTTAATGGCTCATCAAAAAGAAACACCTTTGGCTCCCTCACAATTGCCCTTCCCATCGCCACCCTCTGCCTCTGCCCTCCGCTGAGTTCGGCAGGCTTCTTATCAAGCTGCTCTGCAATCCCCAGGATTTTTGCTGCTCTCAGCACTCGCTCCTCAATTTCCCGTTTTGGCATCTTCCTTATTTTCAGTGGAAAGGCTATGTTCTCATAGACACTCAGATGGGGATAGAGGGCATAGCTCTGAAACACCATTGCAATATCCCTGTCCTTTGGAGGCAGCTCATTTATCACCTTACCATCAAGACAGATTTTACCGCTTGTCACATCCTCAAGCCCAGCAATCATCCTCAGCACTGTTGTCTTCCCGCAACCAGAAGGGCCAACGAGCACGCAGAACTCACCATCCGGAATTGTGAGGTTGAAATCATCTACCGCAACAAAATCCCCGTATTTCTTGCACACATGCTCAAGCACAACCTCGGCCATTTCTATCTACCCCTTTACACCACCTTTTGTTAACCCTGAGACTAAATACTTCTGGAATAGAATGAAAAGCACACAGACAGGCAGTGCAACAAGCACGGACATTGCTGCAAAACTGCCCCAGTCAGCAGTGGTTTGCATCCCTCCTGCACCAACAAATGAGGTGAGGCCAACAGGCAAGGTGTACATGGTCTCATCACTCATGAAAGTATAGGCAAGCACAAACTCGTTCCAGGCAGAGAGGAAGGAGAAAAGGGCAACTACTGCAATTGCTGGCTTTGCAAGTGGAAGCACAACACGGTAGAAGGCACCAAGCCTGCTGCACCCATCAACCATCGCACTCTCTTCAAGGTCAGGAGGGATTGTGTCAAAGAACCCCTTTATCATCCAGACCGCAAGTGGAAGTGCGGTAACAGCATAAGCGAGAATCAAGCCAATGAATGTGTTTGCAAGCCCGAGCTGCCGCATCAGGATGTAATAGGGAATCAGGATAATCACACCAGGAAACATCTGCACCACAAGGAATGAAAGCAGGAACCCTCTCTTTCCCCTGAAGTTAAACCTGGAAAATCCATAGGCTGCGGTTGTGGCTAGGAGAATGCCAAGGAGCGTGGTGCCACCCGCAACAAGGAGGCTGTTTCTGAGCCAGATAAAGAATGGAGTCTCATAGAGAACATGGGAGTAGTGCTCAAGGCTCAGTGCCTGCGGAACTGAGAGCGAGACCCTCACATTACCCGGCTCCAGTGAGGTTCCAATGATTCCGATAACAGGGAGGATGGAAATAATTGAGAAGAGAATGAGAATCAGGTGCACAACCAGTGTTTCAACAAACCTCTTTTTCCTTATTTCCATATCAATCCTTATTCTCCCCAGAATTTCTCCAGTTTTTCCCAGGAATTTACCGGGTAGAGCGAGCAGTTTTTCTATTGGCCGTGCAAACCCGAGTTCCTTTGCAAATCCAATCTTTCCTGAAAGGTAGAGAATACAAATATCTGCAAGGAGCATCAGATTTACGCTTCCAACAATTTCCGCAGGTTTTGTGAGCCCACAGGAGAGGATGAGGAGCAGAGAAATCCCGAGGTCAATTACTGCAAAGAGCCTGGCAAGTGCAATCCCCTCCCTGTATTTCAGCCCAACAAGAATTGCAGCGATAATGAAGGCAGGGCCGAGAATGTTCTGAAAGCCAGGACCTGCAAAATTCGTGCCAGCAAAGGCGAGGCCAAGGAGCGCTGCCAGATAGATTATGCCCGCTGCATAAAGCACAATCCTCAATCCAAGTTCTGGAGAAAACCACCTGCTCTTTCCTGCAGTGAAATAAATGTTCTCTCCAAGGCCTCCAGCACGCAAATAAATTACAGAGAAGGCAAGGAGCATCATGAAAATCACAACAGAGTAGGCTGCTGCAAAGCCAATTCGCCAGTATAGGAATGCCTGGTCATAAACAAATGTAATCAGGATGTCGGTTGAGCCCGCGCTCACACCCACCTTTCCTACAGGGCCACCACCAGTAAGGAGGTAAATCACATTGAACATGTTGAAAGTCCAGATAAAGCCAAGCAAAGCAGCGGGAATTATTGCAGGCTTGAGCAGGGGCAGGGTAATGTAGCGGAATTTCTGCCATCTTGAAAACCCATCAACATCCGCAGCCTCATAAAGCTCCTCTGGAATTCCCTGCAATGCACCACTGAAAACCATCATCATGTAGGAGAAGCCAAGCCAGACATTAACCATTATAACCGAGAGTAGCGCCATGGGCATTGAATTCAGAAAATCAATGCTCGTGCCGAAAACTCCACCATACTCCAGCATGCTCCGCCATGTGAGCACGGAGATGTAGGAGGGCACAGCCCAGGGAAGGAGGAGCAAGGCACGGTAAACAACCCTTCCCCTTATCTTTCTGTTTAAGAGCACTGCCAGAAAAATGCCTATGAGCACATGCAGGGTCACACATCCAACAGTCCAGATTATTGTGGTTGTAAACACCAGTGAGAAATCAGGTGTGAAAAGCACATCCCAGTAATTTTTAAGCCCCACAAAATTGTATTCCTGGCTGTAGGAAAGTGAGTAATCTGTGAATGAAAGGAAAAAGCCATAGAGCACGGGATAGAATGTGAGGAGCACAAGCCCCAGTAATGCTGGAGCAATGTAGATGTAGGCACTTCTTATCCTCCTCTTCTCCATTCTTGCAAGCCAGACAATGAGGAGTGTAAATGAGCCCACAACAACAGCAAGCACGAGGTAAATGCTCTGATCGCTTTTCGGGAGCTGGGAAACCTCTGCAAGCGTGGTAAACTCCACACTTTCCGTGTCGCTCCCATATCTCACCTCAACCCTGTATTTTTGCAGGGGGAGGAGACCGGTTAGGTTGTAGGAAATTGTTTTTGCATTACCAGGAACATGGGCAGTTCCATTTATTGCTGCAGCCCTCCCTCCTGTTCCATTTGGAAGGGAAAATTCCACTTCAAAGAAGTAGGGTTCATAGAGTGCCAGTTCTTCAAAACTTATGTCTGCATACACCGTATCATAGGTCACTGTTGTGTTGCCCAAAAGGAGAATCTTGTATTCGCCAGCACCCTTACAATCCCAGACAATTTTACAATTGTAGGTCCCGGTCTCCAGGACACTTGCACCTCCACATTGAACCGCGAGGAAGGGGAGAAGAAGGAAAATGAGAAGATAATTTGGTTTGCAACCCATCATCCCATCTCCTTCAGGATTAGCGATTGCGCCTCATCCATTGCCTTCTGTGCCTCCTCACCCTGCACTATTTTAGCCAGTGCATCACTCACCTTCTCACCTACAACAATCATGAGCGGCGCTGTAGGAAACAGGGTTCCATACTTGAATTGCTCCCTCACAGCTTTCACCACAGCAAGGTTTGCAAGTGTTGCGTTCTCCATTGCCTTCTTGTTCGCTGGCATCGTGTTTGTTGGAATGCAGAATTTCACGAGGGCCTCTGCACCAGTGAGATAGGCAATCAACTTGAAAGCCTCAAGTTTGTGCTTTGAATCCTTTGAGATTGCGAATCCTTTGTAGCCAACAAGCGGCGAAACCCTCTTCCCTGTTTCCTGGATGTAGGGGAGGGGACACATTCCAAAATTCACACCCGCATCCCGGATTTCAGGAATCTTCCAGGGGCCACAAACTATCATTGCAGCCTTTTGCTGCTGGAACAGGGTGAGCATTTTTAATTCATCCACAGGTGTTTCAGGCATGACCTTCTCCACCTTCATCAGGCTAACAATGTAATCCGCGGCCCTTACTGCCTCGTAGGAATTCACCTCTGGCATTCCATTCTCATCAAAGATTCTACCACCGAAACCAAGCATGAAAGGGAAATA